>NZ_JAUBRM010000106.1:0-17940 GCF_036701905.1 Microcoleus sp. MON2_D5 | reverse complement strand
ATCAAGGTTCATTACCCTGCGGCTAATCCCCCTAATCTTTTTTTTATTAAGATTGGTTTCTAGCCAACGAATCGCACGTTCAATCCCACGTCTAAACCAATAGTCTTACCAGTCGGAACAATTTCCTCTTTGCGTTCAACGTTGATGCAAAATTGGGCGTAGTATCCGTCAGCACGACGCACAATCCTGATTCGCTTAATCTCATCGGGCGCGTAGAAATGCAAGTCCCGGCTACCGATTAATGTGAACTTTCCAGCAGCAAAGCCGTCCTTAAATGTTAGGCATCTTTTGTCCACAGAAAGCGCCCAACCTGATTGCTTGTATTCAAGTGAGCGAGTATATTTTTTGAACTGCGGATAGCCCTTTTTTCCTGGTTTTTTAGCCTTGCAATTAGCGAAAAAACGTTGGATAGCAAAAATGGCCCGCTCCGCCGAAGCTTGACGTGCCGTTGAGTTAAGTTTGCCTGCCCATTCAAACTCTTTTGCCATTACGGCGCATTGCTTGTACAGATCGACCAGCTTAATTCCTTGATTTTCTGTCCAGTATCTAAGAGTTTTGTTGCGAACAAATTGAGCTGTTCTGATCATCTCGTCGATGATCCGATATTGCTCCGCTTTGCCTTTTAATTTAAACTCTAATACTATCATGGGAATAGTTTATCATCCTTGCAAACACTTTCACCTGCGAAATGTGTGTATTTCACAATTATTTACAAACTGTAGAAATTAAAGCCGTCCTATAAGGACGGGGCTTTCAACCCAGTTTCTTGGTAATTGTAGGTTGGGTCGATCGCGCGATCGAACTTTTTGCCACCTCACCCACCAACATTCTCATCAAAATGAGTAGGGAAACAGCACTGCTGTGTCCTGCCTAAAATACAGATATGCGGTAGGGGAACAGCACTGCTGTGTCCTCAATATACGGCCGACAATTGAGAATCTCTACAGCAATCCTATTTTAGTTGTCAACTAATTTTTTAAAGTAAACTATCCATTAAGTTCATAACTTGGATAGCTTCATCTGACAAAGATAGAGATTCTTGTTGATTGAGGTGATGCTCCAAAACTCCTTTGAGCGCAATCAATTTCAGGCTATTTTCTGCTAAAGTTTCAGAAATAGCTTGCGCTCCCGGCAAATAGCCGATCGCCCCCAAGTCCATCAAAGCCGAGCGCCTCAACTGCAAATTATCCCCATTCAAAGCACTTACCAACCGCTCTCCGTAAACCCGCTCACCAGTTAACTGATACATCGCCCGCGCCGCAGCGTACTGCACCCGCTCCACAGAATGTTCTAAAAAAGGTGAAATTAGGGGTATTGCTTCTGTGGCTTTCAGCGTTCCCAAAGCTTCAATTACCGAGTCGTAAGGTTGCACGAGGTGCGATTTTCCTGGCACTCGCACGGCCACAGCTACGCCCCCATCCAATAGCTTCATTAGCGGCCCAATAGAATCGATCTCGCCCAGCATTTCTAGAGCTTGAGCCGCCGCTTCTCGCACGTAATAATCAGCGCATTCCAAACAACGAATCAGGGCCGGTAAGGCTTGTTTGTCACCCAATTTACCCAGAGCCCGCGCCGCATTTCGTAATAGGGAATAGTCGCCGATTTTTGTTTGTTCTGACTCTTCTTCCAATGCGGCAATTAAAGCTGCAATAGCTGCCGGTTCCTTGACTCGAAATCTGCCAACCCACCAAGCAGCATAATACCGGAGACTGTAATCTTGGGAGTGCAAATTTGCGATCGCCTGTTCAACAGTTAAAGACTCGTCCTCAGCTACACCCGCCGGCGGTGAGTCGGATTCGTAATAATCCATAGTCATTAGTTATTAGTTATTAGTTATTAGTTATTCGGCGATTGAAATCGCTGCTAAACAGACAAAACCCGCCTGCGCGGGTTGCATTAACTCTTATTCCGCGCAGGCGGACTTGGTTTGACAAGAAGCGATTTTCATCGCCCCTTCTAGCTTGTGCAGGAGCGATTTTCATCGCCCCTTCTAGCTTGACAAGAAGCGATTTTCATCGCCCCTCCCACCAAACTATTGGTGATCACCAGATGACTCATGGGATGATTCATGGGATGATTCATGGGATGACTGATGGGATGATTCTGCACCCGCGTTTAAAGGATGAATGCTGACAATTTTCCCGCCCATGCGAGTAATCCGCTGCATTTCTTGATTCATCCGATTGTAAGGCACGTTGATAAATGTACTCGCGCTCGATCGAATCGAATAATCCACATTATTTGTTTCATCGCTTTGGCGCAAACCGACAACTTCATACCGAAAGCAGCGACCAGCCGAAGTTGTATTGCCACTTATTCCAGCTACAAATTGACCCAACATAAGCTTCTTGGTAATTGGTAATTCTGACTGTTGACTGTTGACTGTTGACTGTTGACTGTTGACTGTTGACTAAAAGCTAGTAACTGCCAACTGCCAACTGCCAACTGACTAAATTGGAGTAATGCTGGCGATTTTCGCGCCCAGGCGTTGAAATTTCTGCAGTTGCGAGGACAAATCCTCAACAGGTACGATGAAAGCCTTGCTGCTGCGGCGCACGCTAGGATAGCCGCCCGTGCGAATGCCGGAAACTTCCACGCGCAACAGCCGCCCTTCTTTGCCGTAAGCTGCAGCGCCGCCGAAAGTGCTGCTGGGAGTTACGTTTTTAGCAGAAGGCCGATATGCCCAACCTTCGTTACCGCCGGAGGGACCGACTACAGGCGTAGCGGTGTTAGTGCCGAGTTCGACAGCTAAGCGAGAGTTATTGCCTTCTAGTTGAGATGTATCGCTGTTTGCATAGCCGCGATACAGGCGAAACATCCGGGTAAAACCAACGGTTTTTTGACCACGCTGGGTGTTAAAACCGCGGTAGTAAGGCACGATACTGTCGCCGAAGTTTTCTTGATACTCTACTGAATCGATGTAAGAATCAATATCAGCGTCGTAGCCTTGTGTTTGGTACAAATCTAAGTGCTCAACTACTTCAGATTCGTCGTAGGGAGCCCGACCGAGCAAGTGTTTGTAGTTTAGTTCGATCGTCCGAGTTTGGAAGCTGTTGTAGAAAAACTTGGTTTTGTACAGTTCTGACTTAGCTACAGCGCGTACAAATTCTCGTACCGTCAAACTGCCGTCGCGCAGCAAAGACTCGGAACTTGTAAGTCGATCGGATTTCATTAAATAGTCGTTGCCCAGCACCTGACGGTAAACCGCACGAATCACAGTTTCAACGTCGTCTTTGCTGTAGTTCGGGCGCAATTCTACCTTCGGCGCATCGCTCAATGCGGATGTTCCCAGTCTGGACGCTGCTGTTGTAATCGCCACCAGATTTCCTCCTAAATTATTAATGACAAAAGTTTAATGCTTGGTTGCACTTGAAATTTTTAGGACTAAGGATAATATGCCTCAAAGTAGGGTGTGCACTGCACACCTTACCTATACACATAAAATTGAAGAATTTTTTAGCCTTAGTCCTAATTTGCTAAAGACGTTTCAAAAAAACGTCAATACACAAACTTTAAGCTGTGGTAATACTTACCACTTTGCCGCCACGTTTGTTGATTTGCTGCAAGCGGCTCGAAAGTTGCTCGTAAGGCACGAGATATTCGGTAGTAGTCCGCCGCACTTGGGGCGAAAAATTAGCCGAACCTTGCATTGCGGTGACTCGGTAGAGCTGGCCGCGAGAACCGCCGGATGTGCCCCCAAGGGCTTTTCCGGTGGAGGCCGTGTATATCGGCGAAGCCATATTTCTCGCTACTTCCCAAGTCAGCCGCGCTTGGGTTTGGTTTTGCGATCGATCGCTAGAAGCAAAACCCCGGTACAGTTGAAACATCCGGTTAAAACCGACGGTTTTTTGACCTCTTTGAGTCGCGAAACCGCGATAGTAAGGCACTATACTTTCGCCAAAATTTTCTTCATACTCAAGCGAGTCAATGTAAGAATTAATTTCAGCTTCGTAGCCTTCTGCATTGTACAAATCAACGTGGAAAGCAATTTCCGACTCGTCGTAAGGAGCGCGGCCCAACAAATGCTTGTAGTTAAGCTCGATTAACCGCGTTTGCGAGTTCGGATAAAAAAACTTTTTCCGATAGGTTTCGGAATGTGCAATTGACCGCACAAAATCTTTCACTGAAATCTGCCCTTGCTGCAGCAGAGATTCAGCACTGGTAAGTCGTTCGCTCGACATTAAATACTCATTACCGAAAACTTGGCTGTAAGCAGCGCGAATTACTGCTTCCACATCCTCTTGCGTCCAGTGGGGGCGCAGTTCTACCCGTCCGGCTTCTTCAAATGCTTTTATTCCCAAACGTTCTGCTGCACCTAATCCCGCCATCTTTGCTTCTTCCTTTTTTGCTTTAAAAATTGAAAACTGCTTAAAAAAGTATTTGCAAAACTAGGCTTGGATCGCAGATGCCCGGAATTGTAAACAACCGCTAACACTTAAGCTAACAGCAGCTTACAATTCCGGGCATCACGCAAATCTAGCTTAGAGCGTTGATTGCGTAGTCGATGTAGGAATTCGCTTCAGTTGCAGCGTCGCCACTCAGACCGTGGTTGCCTTTGATGTACTTGAGAGCTTCAACGTACCAGCTAGGAGACAATTCAAATGTCCGGTTGATTTCGTCAACACCTGCAATCAGGTACTCGTCCATCGGACCGGTGCCGCCTGCAACTAAGCAGTAGGTTACCATCCGCAGGTAGTAGCCGATGTCGCGAGAGCACTTCGCTTTACCTGTTGGGGTAGAAGCGTAGTTCGGGCCTTGCATTTGTTGGGTGTACGGGAATTTGTTGTACACAGCTTGAGCTGCACCGTCGATCAAGCGCTGAGAGTTGGCGGTCAACGCTTTGGCTGCTTCCAAACCTGCTGCTGCTTGGCGGAAACGGCCGAAGGCGACTTGCAGTTCAGTGCTGCTCAGGAAACGGCCTTGAGAATCGGCTGCGGTTACTGCTTCAGTCAAAGGGGTTTTCATTGTTCTGGTTTCTCCCTAATGTTGTGTTGTTTTTGTACAAAAATGATTGTTTGCAAAAATGCGATGCTCGCTTCTTTACAAGAAAGGTTCGCTTGGCTATTTTTAGCCGACTGCATTAGCTGCGCGGTCGAAGTAGCTGCCGATTTCAGACATCAGCGAGCTGCAATCACCACGGGTAACACCGTTGGGGTCGTTAGCGATCGCGATCGCTGCTTCCTTCATTTTTTGCACGCCGGCTGCAACTGAGCCACCGGGAACTCCCAGAGCTTGGTATGTTTCACGCAGACCGTTCAAGCAGCGGTCGTCCAAAACGCTGGCGTCGCCTGCAAATGTTGCATAGGTGACGTAGCGCAAGATGATTTCCATATCGCGCAAGCAAGCTGCCGCGCGGCGGTTGGTGTAGGCATTGCCACCAGGAGCGATCAGTTGCGGCTGTTCGGCGAACAGGGCGCGAGCTGCATTGGCTACGATGCTGGATGCGTTACCGGTGATGCGGTTTACTGCGTCAATCCGCTTGTTAGCGTCGGAAACCATGCCGCTGAGAGCATCTAGTTGACCCTGAGCTAGAAATTCGCCCCGAGCGTCAGATTGGGAAACCACTTTTGTAAATGCGTCAAACATGAAAGAACTCTCCTATTTGAGTTAATTGAGTTTGGTTGCGGTATAAAACCGTTAAGTTAAATTTGTTCAGGCTACGAGTGCCTGCAAGGGTTGAAATTTGATGCCAGCTACTCTGCTGGTCCCATCGATCTCTCCCTTTCCGCTACCTGCACTATTGTTACATTGCAACGGAGGTTTAAGAAACCTTAGAAAATTTTACACCTTTTATGAGATGCGACAAACCTTGTCAATCAGGGTTTTTGTTAACTTTGGCCTGTCGTTTCAACCCTCTGATAATCTTTATACAATGCTCGCCTGCGTTTGTTTATTACAAATTATTACAGAAACTTATCTCTCTAAGAAGGTAAATCTCGGGAGGGCAAGTGCGGGCAAATCTCCTTCCTCGGGTAGATGCGGGGTTGTCCCAATAAACGCAGAGTTTGCTTCGATCGCCCTGCTGTGGCGGTAGAACCGCCCGGAACCGTCCCGTGGCCCGATCGCCTTTGTTGGCTTTCTCTGGAAAAGCCGAATTGTTAAGAAGTATTAAGTAAATTAAAGTTTTCGTAAAAGAAGGCTGGGGGAATAGGGAAAAAAGCAAAAATTCTGCCCCATGTCAGGATGGCTGCAGAATTGGGTGTGGGCAAAATCCAAAAGATTGTGAACCCGATCGCCACAGCCTCAGCTTTTGCCGGAAATATCAGCATTTAGTGACAAAACTCAGCCGTTGGAAGTTGAAAGACCGGGCCCGGTCTTTCATAACGCGGGGATGCTGGCTCTGGGGAGTCATGGGACTTGACCCCAGAGCCAGCATCGACTGTTTGTCCTGCAACGGTTGCAAAAAAAACTTTCATCTATATGTTCTATGTTCTGCTTCCCACAGGCTAGTCGCACGGAAGGGTGTGGCAAGCTGAGCATTGTCGATGGTGAGAAAACCAACAGAGGCGATCGATACCTGTCGCCGCAGCGCCATTTTTCTTTTAACATTAAACAATGCGAAATAGATGAGTTCGGATACAAGCGTTTTATGACGTTTTTTTTAAGGTAGGTTTTAACCTGCGGCGCACGGTTGCATCCCCGTAATAAAATCACTCTTGCTTTCAGCTTCTTTTCTGTGTAATAGCCGAAGGAATTGCTAATTTTTAGTAGTAAGGTGGATAGGTGCTATCAGCCGTAGGTATACAAACGGCGCGATCGAGCCACCAGACGCAGTGAAGTTAAAAGCTTTTTGCTTCCCCGGCATCGAACCGCCCAAAACGAGTCCCAAGTTAAACAGTTTTTGATTCAGAACTCAAAACTTAAAAGTCTCTGGCTGTAATCAGCCACATCCATCGGCTGTAGCTGTCCGGCCTCATTCGCCTAATTTCCCCATGCGCGATCGTAATTTATGTCTTCAACTTCTCCCTCTTCTTGGCACACCGTAGCAATTGACAAAACTCTCCAGCAGCTAAGCAGCAACAAAGAGGCTGGCTTGAGCAGCCAACAGGTGTCAGAACGCTTGCAGCAATACGGCCCCAACGAACTCGAAGAAACAGGAGGCCGCAGTCCGTGGTCGATTTTTGTCGATCAGTTCACCAACATCATGTTGTTGATGCTGATGGGTGTGGCCGTGATTTCGGCTTTTTTGGACATTCGGTCGAATACTTTTCCCAAAGATGCGATCGCCATTTTTGCGATCGTCATACTCAACGGCATTCTCGGCTATTTCCAAGAGCAAAGTGCTGAAAAAGCCCTCGCAGCCCTCAAAAACCTCGCTTCCCCCCTAGTCAGAGTCGTGCGGGACGGCAAAACTTCGGAAATAGCAGCCAAGGAACTCGTACCCGGAGACGTGATGCTGTTGGAGGCTGGGGTAAAAATAGCAGCAGACGCACGCTTGATCGAAACATCAAATCTGCAAGTCAGAGAATCAGCTTTAACAGGGGAAGCTCTAGCAGTCACCAAGCAAGCTGATCTAGAACTTCCCGAAGATGCTTCCTTGGGCGATCGACTCAACGTGATTTTTCAGGGCACAGAAGTTGTTCAGGGACGAGCAAAGGCGATCGTCACCAACACAGGAATGCAAACTGAACTGGGCAAAATTGCCGCCATGCTTCAGTCAGTAGAAAACGAACCGACTCCCCTGCAACAGCGGATGAGCCAGTTGGGAAATGTTCTAGTCTCCGGTGCCCTAACCTTAGTCGCAATAGTCGTCATCGGCGGCATGATTACCTTCCAAAACGGCGGCATCGGGTTCGATACCAGCAGGTTTGAAGACTTGTTAGAAGTTTCTCTAAGTATGGCTGTGGCTGTGGTTCCCGAAGGACTCGCAGCAGTCGTGACAGTCACTCTAGCACTCGGAACTAGGCGGATGGTGAAGCGAAACGCCCTGATTCGCAAACTACCTGCGGTAGAAACTTTGGGCTCGGTAACTACCATTTGTTCTGACAAAACAGGTACTCTGACTCAAAATAAAATGGTAGTTCAGCTAGTGTCTACGGGCGACTGCACAGTCGCCGTCGCAGGCGATGGCTATGCCCCGATCGGAGATTTTAGCGATCGCCTGACATCGGCCAAAATTAATAATTTAGAGGAATATCCAGAACTCGAATCTTTATTAATTGCCTGTGCAGTTTGCAACGACGCAGTATTGCAACAAGAACAGCAAGAATGGCAGATTTTAGGCGACCCCACAGAAGGAGCTCTGCTGTGTGTAGCGGGAAAAGCAGGCATTTATAAGGATAAACAGTCTCAATTGCTGCCGCGGACGGCGGAATTTCCTTTTTCTTCCGAACGCAAGCGGATGAGCGTGATTTGCGAAGTGCCCGGCCGATCGGGAAATTCGGGATTTCCCGCAGCAGAAGGACAGCAGCCGAATTATTTGATGCTGACCAAAGGCTCTCCAGAGTTGACTTTGGAGCGCTGCAAAGGCATTATAGTCGGCGATCGAGTACAACCTTTAAATCAGGAAATGCGCGATCGCATCCTCGCCGAAAACAACAACATGGCAAGCGGCGGTTTGCGAGTCCTGGGGTTTGCGTACAAACTGTGGGAAAACGTGCCGCCCGAAGGTTCTGAGGAAACCAGCGAACAAGACATGATTTGGCTGGGACTCGTCAGTATGCTCGACGCCCCGCGCCCGGAAGTGCGCGAAGCAGTGGTGAAGTGCCGCAATGCAGGCATTCGGGTGGTGATGATTACAGGAGACCACCAGTTGACAGCAAAAGCCATCGCCTACGATTTAGGTATTGCTAAAGAGGGCGATCGAGTTCTCACCGGTCAAGAATTAGAAAAGCTCAGCCAAGAAGAACTCAAACAGCAAGTCGAACAGGTTAGCGTTTACGCCCGCGTTTCCCCCGAACACAAATTGCGAATAGTCCAAGCTTTGCAAAGTTGGGGCAAATTTGTCGCGATGACCGGCGACGGAGTTAACGACGCCCCCGCCTTGAAACAAGCCGATATCGGCATCGCTATGGGGATTACCGGCACCGATGTCAGCAAAGAAGCTAGCGATATGGTGCTCCTCGACGACAATTTCGCAACTATTGTCGCCGCCGCTGAAGAAGGGCGAGTGGTTTATAGCAATATTCGCCGTTTTATTAAATACATTTTGGGCAGCAACATCGGCGAAGTTTTGACAATTGCGGCCGCACCTTTAATGGGTTTGGGAGGAGTGCCGCTGACGCCGCTGCAAATTTTGTGGATGAACTTAGTAACAGACGGCGTTCCCGCTTTGGCCTTGGCTGTGGAACCCGGGGAACCGAACGTGATGAAAAGGCCTCCTTTCAGTCCGCGAGAAAGTATTTTCGCGCGGGGTTTGGGTTCTTACATGATTCGGATCGGGATTATTTTTGCAATTTTGACGATCGCGATGATGTCCTGGGCTTACGGATATACTCACTCTCCCGGACACGGAGATCCAGATGCTTGGAAAACAATGGTGTTTACAACTCTTTGTTTGGCGCAAATGGGTCACGCGATCGCCATTCGATCTAACACTCAGCTAACTATTGAGTTAAATCCCTTCACTAATGTTTTTGTGTGGGCGGCTGTAATTGTGACTACTATTCTGCAATTGATGCTGATTTACGTTCCGCCGCTGAGAGCATTTTTCGGCACTCATTATTTAACGGGGTTTGAGTTGCTAGTTTGCTTCGGTTTCAGCGCTCTGATGTTTGTCTGGATTGAAATGGAAAAACTGTTTTTGCGCTTTTACAAAGCTAGAAAATAGTGTTAACGGCTGACGAAGACTTAGCGATGTTTCATTATTAGCTAGCACCCTCGCAGGCAATATTCTATCTTCACATCCGCCAGGGGTTTCAACCCCTGGCTCACTGCCAAAGTCATCGCTAGGAAGACTAAAGAGATTGTGTCACAATAAAACATTTATTACTTCGTTATAATGTCATTGCGAGGGCAACGCTCGGCGAAAATCGCACTCGTAAAAGCGCTCGGTGGCCAACCTGTAAGGTGCGCCCGGTCGTGCACCCCACGATGACTGTATTACCAATAATTACCAATTACTAATAGTATGTATTTAAAAACGCTGCACCTACGGCAGTTTCGGAACTACTTCGATCAAAAGGTAGCGTTTGACGCTCCCAAAACCATTTTAGTAGGAAATAACGCGCAAGGAAAATCTAACTTGTTAGAAGCGGTAGAGTTGCTTTCTACCTTAAAAAGCCACCGGGTAGGGCGCGATCGCGATTTAATACTCGACTCAAAGCCGATCGGGCAAATTGATGCTACACTCGAACGTCAAACCGGAGCAATCGACTTAGCTTTAACTCTTCGCTCTGGGGCGCGTCGAACACTGAAGATCAACGGTGAACCGCTGCGTCGCCATTTAGACTTTTTGAGCGTCTTAAATGTAGTGCAATTTTCTTGTTTGGATTTGGACTTAGTGCGCGGCGGACCCGAAGGAAGGCGCAATTGGATCGATCGGCTCGTCATCCAGTTAGAACCGATTTACGCTCACATTTTGCAGCAGTACAACCAAATTTTGCGCCAGCGAAACGCTTTGTTGAAACGTTCTAAAGAAATCAGGAAAGCGGAATTTTCCGAAGGTTTTGACAAAATGCGATTTATTGCACCCGAAAGTCCCGAACCGGAAAATACAGAAGACTTCCCAATCCCCAATTCCCAATTCCCCATTCCCACTTCCCAATTCCCAATTCCCAGTTCGGAATTAGCTTTGTGGGACGCGCAGTTGGCGACAGCGGGCGCTCGCGTCATCCGCAGGCGCGATCGAATTTTGGAGCGTTTGATGCCTTTAGCTCGAAATTGGCACCGTTCAATTAGCGGTTCAGGAGAAGTTTTAGATGTGAAATACGATGCTAATATTGAAGTAGGCGCGGAATTAATCGCTAAAGATAATCTCGAAGGA
Source organism: Microcoleus sp. MON2_D5 (assembly GCF_036701905.1). Classification (NCBI taxonomy): domain Bacteria; kingdom Bacillati; phylum Cyanobacteriota; class Cyanophyceae; order Oscillatoriales; family Microcoleaceae; genus Microcoleus; species Microcoleus sp. MON2_D5. The sequence goes on along the minus strand of NZ_JAUBRM010000106.1, from coordinate 7,016 downwards.
GTGCGACAAGCATTTTTAGAGAAAATTCAAAAAAGGGCGATCGCAGAACAGTTTCAAGGAACCACTTTAGTCGGCCCCCACCGCGACGACATTACATTTACAATTAACAATACCCCAGCTCGTCAATACGCATCCCAAGGTCAGCAGCGAACTCTGGTATTAGCATTAAAATTAGCCGAACTGCAGCTTATTGAAGAAGTCGTCGGCGAAGCGCCTTTACTATTGCTCGACGACGTACTTGCAGAACTCGATCTGAGCCGCCAAAATCAACTTTTAGAAACAATTCAAGAACGATTTCAAACTCTGATTACTACAACTCACCTAGGCGCTTTTGATGCTCAGTGGCTGCGACAAACCCAAATTCTCTCCGTCGTTGCTGGACAAATCAATCGATTTTAGATTTTAGATTTTAGATTTTAGATTGACAAATTTTCGGTTTCATGGTATGAGAACAAAAAAATGTAGAAAGTGGCATTATTAGCTCAATTCGAGATAGGATAAAGGTTAATTTTGATTGCCGCTTTCGCTTCCATTTTTCTAAACCTTGTCAACGACCCAGGTCTAAAGACAGTGGGCTTCTAGCCTAAGACTTAAACCACAGTTGACCAGACTAAGTACCTCGCGTACTACGTTAACGGTAAGAGTTTAAAGACCTACCAAGGGATGCGAAGCTAGTTCCTTGCTCTAGAAATTTAGGATTAAACAGACTTATTGGGTTAAATCAGTGTCCTAGATATAGTACCGGCCGTTAACTTTGTCGAAGCTAACATTACCCCGAAAGGGAGGCTCATAAAGGAGCGAACATTATGCGTACAGGGTTGCGAAGTTTGAGATGGTAATTGTCCCATCGAAAGTACACTACAAAAGTACACCGAATCTAGCAATCCCAAGGCGGTAATGGAAAGATTCACGCCGGTTTCAACCGCCGAGTCGTTTCCCTCTCAGCACTCTTCGTGACTGATTTTCCCACTTACCGAATTTTTTTATGAAGCATTACATTTCCCGTCTGTTAGCCCTGGTATTAGTTGTTGTCATCGGCGTAGCGGGCTGTACCAATGTTCCAGCCACTCTGAGTGGAGATTATGGCCAAGACACATTAGCATTAGTGAACAGCTTGAGAACAGCGCTCACTTTGCCAGAGGGCACGCCGGAAAAAGCAGCGGCTCAAGCCAAGGCTCGCACAAGTATCAACGATTTTTTTGCTGAATACCGCCGCGATCCCGCTCTTACCAAGCTGGCATCTTTCACGACAATGCGGACGGCATTAAACTCTTTGGCAGGACATTACAGTTCCTATCCAAACCGTCCCGTTCCTGAAAAATTGAAAAAGCGTCTTGAGTCAGAATTTCAGCAGATTGAAGCTGCTCTTAACAGAGGAGCTTAATCTCAAAATTTAGGATCAAGGATAAATTTTAACAATTCATCTTCGTCCTTGATATTTGAGTGTTAACAACTTTTATTAGCAAGATCAACTGCTTTTAGCGCCCACTGTACCCAGGCGCTTTTTTATGCAGCATTTAGGGAAAAAATACTGAAAAATCGAACTGGATATGATATCAAATCCGGGCTTTTTACCCCCTTTATTTTTGAGTCCGCGAAGGCGCGTGCCTGCGCGCCAACACTTAGGTAGAGAAAAGTTTGTATAACATAGCAGCGGTGGAATCACCGAGTTTTATCTGGCCCGATCGCCCTTATTGAATTTAAATAGCCGCCAGATAGAATTTGCATTGTGCGATCGACTTGTGCCATAACTAAGTCAACCGAAAAAAGTAGAAAATTTGTAGCTGCTTGTTGAGCGCGATCGTAAAAATGCGATCGCCACCCAATTTAAACCAGAAAACCCCATTCCATTCTCCCATGAAAATTGCACCAACTCGCATCGCGAATTTTCAACACCAGCGACGCTTTTTAAGTGCGGTAACTGCTGTTTTAACCAGTAGCTTCATCAGCCAGCTTGTTTGGCCGTTTATCGGAAATCAACCAGCTTTTGCCCAAACATCAGCCTACTGCCAATTATCCCAAGAACAGGTCAATCAAAAAGAAGACTTGCGCCGCGCCGCGCTGTCGGGAAAACGGGAATCTCAGCAAGCATATTTTGCTGTTTTGAACAAACACGCGCGGGAAATAGCAGAATGCCGCCAAAAAACTTGGCCCGAAACCCAAGCAGTTTGGCTGCGTTTGTATCCCTGCGATGTCAGACCCGGAGAACTCGATCGAGTATTAGACAAAGTTGTGAATAAAGGCTACAACCAAGTTTATGTCGAAGTGTTTTACGATGGTCAAGTGCTGCTACCAGTCGCAGACAATCCTACGGCTTGGCCTTCTGTTTTGAGAAATCGCGGTTACGAGAAATACGACTTGTTAGAAAAGGCGATCGCCAAAGGCAAACAGCGAGGTTTAAAAGTTTACGCCTGGTTATTTACCATGAACTTTGGCTATAGCTATGCTCAGCGTCCCGACAGACAGCAAACCCTCGCTATCAACGGTAAAAATCAGACAAGTTTAACAGTAAGTGAAGAGGCAGCAATTAACGAGGACTTCGGAGAAGTTCCGGGCAACCAAGCCTTTATCGATCCGTACAACCCACAAGCACGGCAAGACTATACTTTGTTAGTAAATCAAATAGTCAAGCGCAAGCCCCAAGGAATGTTGTTCGACTACATTCGCTATCTACGGGGCATCGGACCCGCTTCAGTTGCTACCAAAGTTCAAGACTTGTGGATTTACGGCCCAGCATCGCAGCAAGTTCTTTTGCAGCGGGCTAACAATCAGCAAGGGCGAGATTTAATTCAGCGATATTTGACTAAGGGATTTATCAATCCTAATGACGTTCAAGCAGTAGTCAAACAGTATCCAACTGAGCGAGAACCTCTTTGGCAAGGGCGAATTCCGCAGGCGATGTCAGTAGCAACTCCACCTTCTAGAAGGGAGAATGCCGCATCAAGATCGGCCTCAACAACTCCCGCCGCTAACAAGCCAAACGCTGCAACTGCCACACCAAAACCGACACCGCCGCTTCCCGATACCGGCATTCTGCAAAAAGATTTGTGGAAACTGAGCGTTGCTCACGCAGTCCAAGGGATTTTAGATTTTTTGGGGATAGCAATTCAACCAGCTCAAAGGATGGGAATTCCTGTAGGAGCGGTGTTTTTTCCCACTGCAAATCAAGCCATAAATCAAGGGGGATATGATTCGAGATTGCAGCCTTGGGACACATTTCCGGCTGCAATGGAATTCCACGCCATGTCTTACGGAAATTGCGGCGATGTAAGCTGCATTGTGCCACAGGTGCAGCGAACAGTGAGTTTAGCGCCTGCGGGAGCGAAAATTATTCCTGCCATTGCTGGAGATTGGGGAAAACCTCTGAAAAATCGGCCGTCTTTGGAGATTCAAATGCGGGCAATTCGCTCGGCGACGCCGCAAATTAATGCGGTGAGTCATTTTGCTTTTGGGTGGCAAGAACCGGAGGATGAAAGGGCACGGCAAACTTGCCGATTGTAAGGAGATTATTTGTAGAGATGCGGTTCGTGGCGTCTCTACAAGAAAGAATTTGTGCGATAATATTTGAGAATGTTCTTATCTGCTAGGAGCGTCATCCAAGTTTTAATAGGACAATACCGAATCATAATAAATATTAATACAAAGGAGTATTCCCTATGGTAGCTCAGCCTGAATCCTACAACCAAGTATCTAACGAAGATACGACGCTTGATGAACTAACTTTGATGCAAGAGGAAGAAGATAACGATGCTGAACCTTATCAAACAGACAAATTGATATACGATCCTGATGAAATTAATATTTTCACCAGAGAACCAACCATCGAGCAACTTCTAAGAAGAATCAATGAGGAAGCTCTTGACTTAGCACCGGACTTTCAGCGCCATGCAAACATCTGGAAAGATGACGCTAAAAGTAGACTGATTGAGTCGCTCCTGATTCGGATTCCATTACCAGCTTTTTATATAGATGCAACTGATGAAGATAAATGGTTAGTTGTGGATGGATTGCAACGGCTATCTGCTCTCAAGCAATTTATGAGCGATAAAACACTGAGGTTATGCGGACTAGAATACTTAACCAATTTAGAAGGTAAAACTTATGATGAAATTGAACGCAGATACCAGCGTCGAATAGAGGAAACTCAGGTGACAGTTTATTTGATTGAAAAAGGTACACCTCCTGAAGTTAAATATAACATTTTTAAACGGATTAATACAGGGGGATTGCCAATGACTCCCCAAGAGCTCCGCCATGCTCTCAACCCCGGTAAGGCAACAAAGTTTTTAGCTCAACTTGCTACATCTAATGAATTCCAGCAAGTTACTAAGCTGAGTAAGTTGCGTAAAATGCGGATGGACGATCGGGAATTTATACTCGGTTTTTTAGCCTTTACGCTTACATCTTATAAAAATTCTCAATCTGAAAAGAGAAATCTATTTTTAAGTAAAGCATTATCTAAGGTTAATAATATGTCTGAACAGGAATTACAAGTAATAGAAAATAATTTCACAAAAGCTATGATTGCCGCCTGGCAAATTTTTGGGAAAAATGCCTTTCGTAAAATCTCCCAACACCAAACAAAAATGTTTCCAATAAATAAAGCATTGTTTGAAGTTTGGTCTGTTAATCTCAGTTTACTTAGCGACGAGCAACTTAATATATTGAAGCAGCACAAGGAGCAATTGATTGAAAAATTTAGAAAATATGTAGATAGCGATCGAGAGTTTCTGGCTTCTATCTCTCAGGCAGCGGAAAAAATCGAGTACAGATTTAGGATAATTGAACAAATAATTCAGGAGGTTCTGGCATGATTACTTCGCTGCGCTTGGTCAACTTCAAACCTTTTGCAAATCAGTTATTGGAATTCAAAAAACTCACGTTATTTTCCGGATTAAACAGCACTGGCAAATCTTCTGTTATGCAATCGTTCTTGCTGCTGCGACAATCTTACCAACAGGGTTTACTGCCAGGAAAAGGGTTGGCCCTTAATGGCGATTTAGTGAATGTGGGTACTGCTAGAGACGCACTTTTTGAGGGAGCAAAAGAGGACTTAATTGCTTTTGACATTGTTTGGGAAAACAACAGCGAAGGGATATGGTGTTTCAAATATAACCAAGAGGTAGATGTGTTGAACATTCGCATGGAACAAGTTACGCCGGAAGTGTATAAATATAATCTTTTTGGCAATAATTTTCATTACCTTCAGGCAGAACGGATCGGACCGCGGCCATTTAATGAAATGTCAGATTACCAAGTACGACAGCTCGGTCAATTAGGTATCAAAGGTGAATATGCGGCTCATTTTCTGGCTATTAATGGACGGAAAGTTATTCCCAATAGCAGTCTCAGTCATCCAGAGGTAAAATTAAAGACTCAAAGAGAAAAAGAGCAATCTACTGCAAAATCAATGGATTTAATCGACCAAGTTGAGGCGTGGATGGGAGAAATTAGTCCGGGTACGCGCCTCAAAATAGACGCCAAATCCGATGTCGATTTGATGAGTTTTCAATATTCCTATGGAGATAGCAATCCTTACCGTGCAACTAATGTGGGATTTGGAATTAGCTACACTTTACCGATTATTGTAGCGGCACTTGCATCAACACCTGGTACAATCATTTTAATTGAAAATCCTGAAGCGCATCTCCATCCGAAAGGACAAGTTAAAATGGGTCAATTATTAGCTTTGGCGGCTAGCGGTGGCGCTCAAGTTGTTATAGAAACTCACAGCGATCATGTTTTAAACGGGATTCGCCTTGCGGTTCACGGGGGCAAAATTGACCCGAAAGATGTTCGGTTGCATTACTTCCAGCGTCAAAATAAAGAAGGACAAGCTGTGACTGAGGTAATATCGCCAAAAATCGATCGCAACGGACGAATTGATCGATGGCCGGATGGTTTTTTTGATGAGTGGGACAACAGCTTGGAGATTTTGTTGGAACCTGCGGTGGAAGGAGAATAAGCGATGGATTTGGAGATGGTGTTTAATGAACTGTCTGCGCGAACTCTTGCTCCTGATATTTCTACGGCACGACAATGGATGTCAGAATTGATTAGTACGAGGCGTGAAGCTCAACGCTGTGGACTGAAGGGACTTCGCACTCAAACAGATTTTCATGATATGGTACTTGCAGAAAACTATCCTCTTCCTCGTTGGCGTAATGATAATGAAGTGAATAGAGAAGAGCGGACTTTTCTGAGAACGCTTGCAACTAAGCGTTTCTTCGAGAAGATTGACGATGTAGAGATAAAAATAAAAGTTGAAAATCCCGATTGTGAGTTGAGTTTACAGAGCAGCCCAGCAGAAGGGTTTAAAGTTGCTCACTACCTTGAAACATTGGCAATTAGTCTGAATTCAGAATCGCTGTGGAATAGCAGTCGCATCAATTTAGAACTAATACAAATTGACGACAATGGGAACCTGATAGAAGAAAGTGTAGAGCTTCTTCATGCTCGTCAAAAAAGCCACGTTCTAGAACACGCTGATTGGATTAAAAACCGTCTCCAATCAGAGAGGCTTAACGGGATGGAACTCTGGAAGCGTAGAGATGAGTTGTTCCCTAGTCTGCAATTTTGTAATGCTGGCAATAAGCAGTTGCAAAAACTTCGTACAGGAGAAAAAAAGCTAGAACTTGTTTTAGAAGTATTGTCTGTTCTTGATAAGTGCGCTAAGAATTGGCAGGCGGGATATTTTAGTCTAGAGGGTTATCCCTTTGAGGAGTCGCCAGAAAGTGAACCTACCCTTAACCAATATTGGAGAGAGCGAACCTTTCTTTGTCCTGACGGTGAGGAACGTCTGTTTGAACGACACGTCAAACTGAAAGAATTCAATTGGCGCATTCACTTCTTCCCAGAAGTAAAGACAACAAAAGTGATTATCGGTTATGTTGGCCGCCACCTTCCTAGTGATAAGTATCCTACCTGATATCAAAAGGTGGTAGTGCCCTGAAGGAAAGGCTCAAGATGATAAAACAAAACCGAATTAAAAAAAAAGTAGGTATCTAGAGTTGTAA
>NZ_JAUBRM010000001.1:0-198975 GCF_036701905.1 Microcoleus sp. MON2_D5 | reverse complement strand
ACTCCAAGATGCCGCTATCCTGTGGTCAAAAAGGGTAAAGGTAGGTTCCAAAACTGGTCAAAATCGATTAGTTAACCTGATCAGCTCTCTCTAAATTCACCATAACTTCTACTCAGCTAAGGCTGAGTAAATTTGTGCTTAGTCTAAACTCCAAACTAAACATTTAACCACTCAAGGAGTACCCTGGGCGCCGGCAACAAAATCATTAACAAAAGCCCGATCGCCATTAGCCCCAAAAAATCCCGTCGATTATCCAATTCACTGACATCATTCAACGCCGGTTCGTCGTTTAGTGGCGTGAAAAACAAAATAATCGCCCACAGCAGTAAACCCTGTTCCAAAAAAGAAAGCAGCAGCATACAAAGTCTAGCAACTTGCCCGATCGCCATACTCGCTCGCTGGCCGAACATCGCGTGAACGATGTGCCCGCCGTCGAGTTGTCCCACCGGCATCAAATTAAACGCCGTCACGATCAAACCCAAATAACCCGCCACCGCTACCGGATGCAAATCGATCGCAGTTTCCGCATTCAAAGCGCCGCCCAAGGTTAACTTGCTCAACAAAGTCATCAGCAGCGAAAAACTGGGTTTGAAAGACTCAAAATTTAACATTCCCGACTTGTCAGACAGCGGTACAATAGTCGAATGATTCAAACCCCAAATTAATAATGGCACTGTCGCCACTAAACCCGCAAGCGGCCCGGCAATGCTAACATCAAATAAAGCTCGGCGGTTGGGAATTGGGCTCCGTATTTGAATGAAAGCCCCAAAAGTTCCTAAGAAAAAAGGAATCGGGATCAAATAAGGCAAAGTCGTGCGAATTTTGTAGAATCGGGCAGCTAAATAGTGGCCGGATTCGTGAATTGCTAAAATTGTAATTAGAGCCAGCGAGTAAGACAAACCCTGGAGCAATATTGACGGGTTGGACTGCAAAGCTTGTTCAGTAACTCCGGCAAGTCGCGCCCCCACAAGTGTAGTCGTAAACACCGTGATCAGCAGCAAAGCTAATGCGAAAAATGGCCGGGTTACAGATTCCTTTTTGACAGGAGTTTCCCCTGATTGGTGGCTGGGATTGGGAACTATAGCAAAAAAAGGTTGACCGCTCAAGCTGTTTTGAAATACTACTAAAAAGCGATCGCCAAAAAGCCTCTCCACATTCTCCCGAATTGCCTTATAAGCAGCCTCGGGGTTTGTCCGCAACTGTCCGCGACAAATTACAGCCTGCGGCCGAAATTCCAAATCTCGCAAAAAGTAAATTGACCAAGGAAAACAATCGCGCAAACTCGCTTCTTCCGCTGCATCGATCGGGCGCACGGGCGGTTTTGGCTTTGCAGGTTCAGTCGCTTCTGCTGCTAGCTGCTCAGCAGTTTCGGCGGTAATTTTCTTGCGCCCCAACTGTACCAAAAACCAATACAAAAAAGGGCAAACCAGAAAAGGTATAATTACCAACTCCGGCGGTACAGTTTTGCTGGTACCGTAAACTAAAATCCAACCACTCCAAATCAGCGCGGGCGCCATCATTACCAGCCACAGCAGCCATATCGGAGTCCTGGTGATGCGGCTGGTGCCGTTCTGCAACAAGTAGTACGATATCAGCCCCAATACGAACAACCATAGTAAAAAGAACATAATATTTATCCCATTCCCTTCTGAAATACTTCCTTGAAACAACAGACTTTAGTCTCCAAACAACCCAGACCCGTGCTCGACAATATCCTTGCTTTCCCGCCTAACCGGGAAACTCTGGGTGCAACAGCCTATTTCATTGTAGAAAACCAAACTAACATCCTGGTGGATTGTCCCGCTTGGGATGAGATTAACCAAACATTTTTGCGGGAACACGGCGGCGTGCGACTGCTGTTTCTCACCCACCGCGGCGCTATCGCCAAGGCGCGGGAGATTCAGGAAGCCACGGGGTGCGAGATCCTGATTCAAGAGCAGGAAGCTTATTTACTGCCGGGTTTGAAGGTGACGGTTTTTGAGCGAGAATTTGTTGTGAGCGATCGAATGAAAGCATTTTGGACTCCTGGCCATTCTCCTGGTTCCTCTTGCCTTTATCATAGTGGCAGCGGTGGAGTGCTGTTTTCGGGTAGGCACTTGCTCCCCAACCGAGAAGCCGCCCCAGTACCGCTGTTGACGGCAAAAACTTTTCACTGGCCCCGGCAAATTAACAGCGTGAAGTCAATTATCGATCGATTTTCGCCAGAAACTTTACAGTATATTTGTCCCGGTGCAAATACTGGTTTTTTGCGGGGAAAAGGAGCGATCGATCGAGCTTTTGAGCAATTAGCCAATCTGGATTTAGCTGTTTGTTTGCAGTCAAAACCTGAACCCTAAATGTATGCTGCAACATCAAAAAATGATCTGACGCGCTAATTATAGCGGTAAGGTGCGCCTAGCGCACCCTACATTATTCTTCAGTCTCTTAGAGAGGAAGTTCGTTGGTGAAGTAGCGGTTTCAACCGCCGATTCTTACCTTGGAAAAAACTGTGGAAAAAACCGAAAAACAAAAAATGCTCGCCGGGGAATTGTATTTAGCTGCTGATGAGCAATTAATTTTAGAGCGCCAACGAGCCCGCCGCCTCACCAGAACCTACAATTCTACCCGCGAAGATGAACCAGACAAACGGTTAGAAATTCTCGCAGAATTGTTCGCTACCGTTGGCCCAAAAGTTGAAATCGAGCCACCCTTCTACTGCGACTACGGTAGCAATATTTATGCTGGAAACGGATTGTACATGAATTTTGGTTGCGTGATTCTCGACTGCAATCGAGTTAACATTGGCGAAAATTTACTGTGCGGCCCCTACGTACAAATTTACACCGCTCTTCACCCCACAGACCCGGAAATAAGGCTTTCTGGCCAAGAACTCGCCGCTGAAATTAATATTGGCAATAATGTTTGGATTGGCGGCGGCAGTATGATTTGTCCAGGAGTCACTATTGGCGACAATAGCACGATCGGCGCAGGCAGTGTTGTTGTCAAAGATATTCCCGCAAACGTCGTGGCAGCGGGGAATCCTTGCCGAATCATCCGGCATCTACCTTGATGTGGTACGATCGACACAATCGTGCGATCGGCTCCTTGGAGCTTAACCCAAAAATTTTAGGTGTTAGAACAGCCGGTTTGATATTTTTCACGTAAAATCCCCGAAAAAAACGCTGGAAAAAATCTCAAATCTAAAATCTAAAATCGCTTAATTTCTCGTTCCCGGTTTCCACACTACCAAGCTTTTTTTATGACGACTGCAACAGTTTATGCCAACGCTCCCGATCTCTGCACCGACGACTACATAGCAGTCGGTGTAGCTACCTGCTTCATCAAAGAAGAAGGCGAAGTTTTTGAAGTGCAAGTAATCGAAGCTATTCCCTCCGCAGCTTTGGAAGCAATTTTGAAGGGAATTCCCACATCTTATTTAATGATTTGCGGGACGACTTTGGGAGCAGTGCTCGACGGCGACACACCCAAAATGTTGCCAGAATTCCCTACCTCAGCTCAGTTTAGCGAAGAATTTGGCTTTCGGGCGATCGCCGCTGCCCGCACTTACAAAATCCGCCCCCAAGCTCAACTTCACATTCCCTTGGGAACAGTTCGCAACGACTTTACTTATTCCTTAGAACGCAAAAGAGTGCTCAACTCCGAGCGCGTCATTCGCACTGAAGACAATGTGAAACAGCACGAACACACTCACAAGGTTCTTTAAACAAATCGCGCAACTCGGGCAATTTAACAGTGCCTCAGCCAGCGGATGCACCGAAAATAGTTCCGAGTTTTGAGATGTAATATGAATTCCGGTTGCACTCCTCAATTTGATTTTTGACTGTTGATTGTTGACTAAAATTATGCTTTCGGGCCAACTGACTGTTGGGATTTTTGAAAAATACCGAGGCAACCGGAAACGATGTAAATTAAAGATTTAACAAGTTTTTAGTTCATTAATGAAGGAAAAAATTTTAATATTTCGTTATTAAGACAAACACCAAACATCTCAATGTAGGGTTCGCATTACTCACATCACCTAATTAACATAATTTATTAACGACTGTTAAGAAAAATCTTAAGTTTTTAATAAAAAGTTTTAATTCATCAAAAAAATGATAGAATATTCTTCCAGTTTAACAAGGTGAGCCGGCCGGCGGGAAAAAAATAAAAAATCCCGCAATTATTGAAGGCTAGTAGTTTCAGACTACTGGCGTGCGGGCGAGTACATCGCAGGTGAGCTAAGGATTTCAATCTCACAAATTGGTCAAACCATGCGAAGCTTTGCGAGAGTAAAGTGGTGGAAATTAACTCGACTATTGCCAGCGGAATTAAAGGGCGAATACCATCTTGGGTACAAAACTGCGCTCTTAATTTTGGGCGGAACAATTCTGGCAGCTAGCATCACGGGTTGTATCAGCTATCAAAGCGTTCGCCGCTTGATTATCACCAAAAGCGAGCGAAATGCTTTGTTAGAAGTTAGGGATCGCGCCAACAAGATCGATCGCTGGCTCGGCACTAGAAAGGCTGAGATCGAAATCCTCGCCCACACTCCTCCCGTTCGTTCGATGAATTGGTCAGTTGCAGAGCCTTATTTAAAATCGGAAGTAAATCGACTGCAAGAATTCCAGCACTTCGCATTAATTGATCCCGACGGTTCTTATTTCACCACAAAAGTGGGCAGAGCGTTGATTAATGTGAGCGACCGCCAACACTTTAAAAAGGCAATGGCTGGGGAAGTCTATGTTTCCGATCCTACCATTTCTCGCACGCTCAAAGGACAAAGTATTGTTCCCATTTCGGCTCCAGTGTGGTCAAATTCGGCAAATTCTATTGATAAAACAGCACAAAAGCCGATCGGAGTAATCAACGGCGTCATTAGGATCGACCGAATTGCCCAAGTAATAGGAAAGCTGGGATATGGGGCAGGAACTTACGCTTTTGTTCTCAATTCTCAAGGAGTGCCGATTGTGCATCCCGACGCTCGGTTAATGGGAAATATCGACAAGCCGGCTCCCAGTCTTTTAGAGTCCGCAGATGCTAATTTGGCGAATGTAGCCCGGGAGATGGTTTATCAAAAAACGGGCATTTCGCTGACTAAAATCAACGACGCCAGAGTTTATGTTGCCTATCTTCCTTTAGAACAAGCTGAATGGTCGATCGCCCTCGTAATTCCCCGCGACAATCTCGAAAAAGAACTCCTTCCTTTCAAGATACTAGCAGTAGCAGCCGGCGTACTTGCCGCCGCAGCTATTTTCGCAGCAATTGTGGCGCTCAAGCTGTTTGCCCTAAATGGCATTCGCAGTCGCACAGAAGGCCTTCTCCACCGCTTGACCGGCCGCATTCGCGCTTCCTTGCACCTCGATCGCATCCTCCAAACTACAGTAGACGAACTCGGTATTTTACTGAAGCTCGATCGAGCAATTTTCGCATGGTACGATCCCCGACAAGATACTTTAGAATTTGGCTGGGAATATTGCCGGGAAGGTTTGCCGGCGTGCTTGGGAATCTTTGGTGTTCCAGGAGGGCCCTCTGGAGATTTAGCTGCACGGCTTCACCGCTGCGAAACGATACTGCTACATAAAACGGCCGCCCCTGATGCCACAGCGTCTGAGGAACACGCCCATATCGAACTCACAAATAGTCACTACGCAGCAGTACCCGTACTAACTCAGAATCATCGGCTTGGATATCTGTTCGCCTGTGCAAACCGGCAGTTTGCAACTCCCGATGAGGTGGAAGTTTTGGAAGCAATTGCAGACTCGCTGGCGATCGCAATTTCCCAATCCCAACTCCACGGGCAAATTCAAGAAGAACTCAAACTTTTGGAAGAAGTATTAGCAAAACTCAGAATCACCGAAGAGCATTTAGTACAAAGCGAAAAAATGACAATTGTCGGTCAACTAGCCGCCGAAGTTGCCCAGGAAATTAATAACCCGATTAACTTTATTTACGGTCGCCTGATTCACGTTAACGATTATATCAAAGATTTGCTCAATATAATTCGCCTCTATCGCGAACAATATCCCGAACCTGTGCCGCGAATTGCCAAAGAAATAGAGGCCTGCGACCTAGATTTTATCAGCGAAGAGTTGCCGCAAATTCTCAACCTTTTGAAAATAGGAGCCGATCGCATTCGCCAGATAGTCCTTGCTTTGCGGAAATTTTCGCTTCCTGACGAACCCAACAAAGAACACGCCAACCTAAATGAAAGCATCGACAATATTTTGCTGTTGCTAGCGGGCCGGCTGGAGCAAAAAATATTAGTAGTCAAGGAGTACCACAACCTGCCGCCCATTTTGTGTTATCCCGGTCAACTGAGCCAGGTATTCGCGAGTCTCCTCAGCAATGCTATTGATGCTCTTAAGAGTATTGAAAACTCCGATCAAATTATTACAATTAAAACAGATATTGTCGAGGGTTATCCCGCCAGGTTTATTGCAGTATCGATCGCCCACAACGGCGCCCGAATTCCCCCGGAAATTCAACACAGAATATTTGACCAGTCTGGTCATACTAAATCATTTAAAAATTTTACAGGATTGGACTTGTCGGTTTGCTATAAAATTATTGTAGAATTGCACGGCGGCCGCCTTACAGTTGAATCTCCCGTGCAATCTCAAATTAAATCTCAAACTGGGGGCGGTGCTGAGTTTATGGTAAAATTGCCTATCCTTTGATATCGCATCTTGCCGCCAGGGAAACCAGTCGCAAATCTTGCCAGCAAGTTCCGCGAAAAGCTTAATTTGGTTTCGCAGTCAAGACTTTAGTCCTCATCAAACGGAGGGCTAAAGTCTTCACTACAAACCTAACGATCATTTGTTAACCCCAATTGCTATGATAGGATTAGGGAAATAATAAAGGTGCAACCACAGCAAACAACCAACCTCCCATTACCAAGACTTCCGCAACAATTAATAAAATATTTTTGTTCATTTTCAAATTAAGCATTTTCACATTAAGAGCGATCGACCAAAGAGCGAATTTTCTTCCACCAAGCCGCCGGCGAATCTTCCGGGGGATATGCGGCATCAAACATCGACAAAATTAGCGGCAAACCCCCCACCTTCGCACTCATCAACAAGTGCATTGCCAGACAAAACACCAATACCACCCAACCAGAAGCGTGTAAATAATACCAAACCTGGGTCAATTCCCCAGCCGGCAGCCATTCTTCCTTAACCATACTGCCAGAAGCGATCGAAAAAGTCAGTGCCAGCAACATCAACGTATTCACAATCCGGTGCAAACTGTACCACCAAATCGGTTTTCCCAACTGCGTTAGTTTCCCAAAAGAATCCGGCTGCACCAAGCGTTTTTGACCGGGGTGGAAACTATACAATGCAAAAGCCGGCATTATTCCTAACAGCAACATCTTGCCAAAAGTGCCGTGAATCCCAATAATATCTGCAATCTGAGGTACGGGGACTTTGCCAAACCGCCCATCGTAGGTGTTGTAAACCAGAAAGGCGCTCAAAATTGCTAAAAGGGCGATCGCAGCGTTAACCCCATGCAGTAACCTGAGCAGCAATGGCTGGTACGGTCTAGATTGCGGCATAGTCGATTCTGCTACTTGATAAATAATCTTTTACAGAATACAGCTAAGCGCTGATTTTTTCAACTCTCGCCAATTGTGAAATAAATGTGAGTCAAAAATGAATATATTATGATAATAACGTAATTATATCAAAATTTAGTGTAAACTAAAACAGTCAAGAGAAGCACGTTATTTATAAAACCTAACACTTTACAAAAATGGATGCAGCCACTACCATATTACTTTCGTTGGGACTAGCAGCAGATGCTTTTGCTGTTGCTGTTTCGAGCGGTTTAGCAATCAAACACATGAAGGTCAATAAAGCTTTAAAAATCGCCTTATTTTTCGGAGGGTTTCAAGCTTTAATGCCCGTCATAGGATGGTTGCTCGGTCTTAGTTTTAGTTTTTTGATAACACCGATCGACCATTGGATCGCTTTTGGGCTTTTGAGTTTCATTGGCGGTAGAATGATTTACGAATCACTGCAAAGCGAAGAATGCGAGAAAAAGTTCAATCCCTTAGATACGGGGACTTTGATAACGCTGTCGGTGGCGACGAGTATCGATGCTCTCGCAGTTGGCCTCGGATTTGCTGTCCTGAAAGATTCTATTGCTCCTGCGGTGACTGCGATCGGATTTATTACTTTCTTTTTAGCCTTTGCAGGCGTGTTTATCGGGCACAAGTGCGGCAACTTATTTGCTAATAAAATTGAGATATTGGGCGGAGCCATTTTGATTTTTATTGGCAGCAGAATCTTGTTTATGCACTTGACAGAAATGCCATTAGTTATCGGTAATTAGTAATTAGTCAGTAGTCAGTAGTCATCAGTCGAACATTGACATCAGAGTCTCTGGTGACTCCAATTCCCAATTCCAAAAAAATGCTATAACAGCAATATTACGTTAAAGGATAAAAATTCCGTGCTGAAACTTTACGGCGCAGCCCGCAGCAGGGCCTCAATTGTCAAGTGGTATCTAGAAGAAATAGGAGTTCCCTACGAATTCGTCATGCTGGATATGCAAGCAGGGGAACACTTGCAGCCAGAGTATCTCGAAATTAACCCGATCGGCAAAGTACCGGCAATTGTTGACGGAGATTTCAAACTTTGGGAATCCGGCGCAATTCTGCTGTATTTAGCTCAAAAACATGGTAAAATGCCCGCGACTTTGGAGCAGCAAGCTCAAATCGTGCAGTGGGTCACGTTTGCTAACGCCACCTTGGGGCCGGGAATATTTGTCGAAGCAAATCGCGATCGCGAAACTCCCAAGTTGTTAAAACCGTTAAATGAAATCTTCGAGAAACAGCCGTTTTTAATGGGTGATGAATTTGGCGTCGCCGACGCAGCAGTCGGGTCAATGTTGGCCTACATTCCGATGATGCTAAAACTAGACCTCAGTGCTTATCCGGCAGTTGTAGATTACATCAAGCGGATCTCAGAAAGACCGGCTTTTAAAAGTGGGATCGGCGGTAGCTGAAGGCAGAAAGAACAGCGAAACAAAACTTAACATCTAAAAGCAGGGGCAATTCTGGAATTGCCCCTGCTTTTATTAAAATCAAACTTATCTAAATCCGACAGCCGCCTGCCAAACAAAAGCCAGCAGCAAGAAAAATACGGGAATGACCGGCAAAACATTAACCAAAGGCTCAAAAATCGAATAAGCTTCGGGCAGTTTTGCTAAGAGTAATGCAGCTTCCATGAATCAACCTACCTATCCAACAGAATTTTCATAATTGTCGCATATCTTTACCCAAGGCAATCACGATCGATCGACTCTCGGTGCAAGCCAGTAGGCAAACTCTTCAGTAAATCGATCGGCAAAAATCGCTTCCCGCATCCTCCCAGTAAAGCGAATCAACTCCGTGACATTGTGAATCGCTAGCAAAGTATACCCCAGGACTTCGTTAGCCCGCGCCAAATGGGCCAAATAAGCCCGACTGAATTTTTGGCAGGTATAACAAGGACAAGACTCATCCAGCGGAGCAAAATCCTCCCGGAACCGAGCATTTTTCAAATTCCAGCGTTCCCCACCAACAAAAGCAGTCCCGTGGCGGGCTAGCCGAGTCGGAATCACGCAGTCAAACATATCTACGCCACTCGCCACCGCCAACGCCATTTCCCGATAAGTCCCAATCCCCATCAAATAACGCGGTTTATTGGGCGGCAACAGAGGCGCAGTCACCTTCACAATCTCTGCGATCAAATCCCCCGATTCCCCCACACTAACGCCACCGATGGCGTAGCCTGGTAAATCCAAATCTACCAACTGGTTCGCCGCGCGCGATCGCAAATCGGGGAAAACGCCCCCCTGGACGATGCCGAACAAAGCTTGATCCGGGCGCGAGTGAGCTTGAATGCAGCGTTGCAGCCAGCGGTAAGTGCGATTTGTGGCAGCCTCCACCTCTTCCCGCGTAGCGGGGTAAGGGGGACACTCGTCAAAGGCCATAATCACATCAGCGCCCAACTCATTCTGAATTTCGATCGATCGTTCCGGCGTCAAATTAATCATGCGGCCATCGCGGGGAGAGCGAAAAGTCACCCCATTCTCAGAAATAGTCCGCATTTGGCTCAAGCTAAACACCTGAAAGCCGCCCGAATCCGTCAGCATCGGGCCCGGCCAAGCCATAAATTTGTGCAATCCGCCCGCGCCTGCGACAATCGCTTCCCCCGGCTGCAAATGCAAGTGATAAGTATTTGCCAAAACCATTTGAGAACCCGCCGCCTCAAGATGTGCCGGTGTCAAAGTTTTGACATTAGCCAGCGTCCCTACCGGCATAAATTTAGGCGTTTCCACCACACCGTGGGGAGTGGTAAAAACCCCTGCACGGGCTTGGGTATGGCTGCAATTAGCCTGACATTTAAAAGTAAATCTCGCGTTGTCTTCAGTCATTAGTCCCCGACGATCGTTAACCGCTACTCGGCCGTCCGTGTTATCTAATCTATTGTTGATGACATCGCGACAAAAAACTCATGACCCCGCCCAAAAACGGATACAAGTTTCCGACAATCGTCGTGGAGGGCAAAAAATTTTAGACCTTAGTTCTAACTCCCAGATTCAATGCTGCAAGAAAATCTAAAATCTAAAATCTAAAATCGACTGACTGACGATTAAAAGGGGGAATCATCTTCGTCCAAGTGCAGATCCCAGTTGCCTGAGAGTACCTGATCGACAACCGCATCCAAAGCCGCAGCATTTAAATTCCGGGCGAATTGCTCTTGCAAAGGATTGGAGAGGGGAATTAACCGCAACTGCCGTCCATCTTGAATCAGGTCAAAATAAGCACCATCTTCAGGGGACTGTTTAAGTTCCAGGTAATCAAAACTATACACGTTCAAATACAGCGCATGGTTGGCAATCAGGGTAGAACGGTCGGGGTTGGCGAAGACTTCGAGCACATAACCTTCCCCTTCGCTATAAATCTGACCATCTTGTATGTGAAGGTAGCGGACACGTCCTAAATCAAACAGCAATCTTTTGATATCGCGTTTGTTGACGACAATCCCTGTATCGATGATGCAAGGAGCAACTACCCTGTTATTCAATTGATCGTCACTCATGGAGTAAAAGCCTCTGTTGTAGTATTTTCCCGTCTTGAAAATCAGGGAGTTAGCTAGAATTCTTGGGAAGGGAAACGCGGATCTTGAGTTTAGTCATTTTAGATAGAGAGCTTTGGGATCGCTGCCGACAGAGGTTTTCCGGGGAAAAGATCTCGGACAGGAGGAATGCTCGATCCAAAAAACTAGGGTGTTACAGTCCAATTCTGGCACACGCTAATCGATTGACAACTGCATACCAGATGAAAAATTTTCTATCTTATGGTGCATGATAAATGGGTTCGCTCTACGATCGACTTTTTCCGGAATCAAGGCGCTGCCATCGCAGCCGCAGTCGCTTTTTATACTTGTTTGCCGGTACCAGTGTCTTGGACTTTGGAGTTTCGGGGCATTGCCCGCTTGGCACCGGCGATCGGGCTTTTGATTGGGGGGATGCTGGGACTGGGGGATGTTGGGTTGCAGTTGTTGGGAATGCCTGCTCTGACTCGATCGGCCTTGGTGGTAGTCTTGGGCATCGCCGTGACTGGCGGGCTGCATCTAGACGGGGCAATGGACGCGGCGGACGGGCTGGCTGTACCCGACCCGGTACGCAGGCTGGAAGTCATGCGGGACAGCGTTACAGGGGCCTTTGGGGCGATGGCTGCGATCGCGATCGTGCTGCTGAAAACTGCCGCTCTCTCGGACTTGAATAACTATCGGTGGCTGGCTTTGATGGGTGTGGCCGGTTGGGGGAGGTGGGCCCAACTGGTGGCTATCGCCCGCTATCCCTATCTCCGGGCCGAGGGTAAGGGAGCTTTTCACAAGGAATCAATTTATTCTCCTTTTGATTTTATACCGGGAGTGCTGTTGCTGCTTAGTTTGAGCGTGGTGCAAGTTGTCTTGGAGGGCGATCGGTGGCTGTTGGCGGCGGGGATGGCTTTGGGGGGAAGTGCGATCGGAATTTTTGCCGGAGCCTGGTTTAACCACCGTTTGGGCGGCCACACGGGCGATACTTACGGTGCTGTAGTCGAGTGGACGGAGGCTTTGTTGCTGTGTCTTTTGGCAGCATTGGAAGGGTGAAGATGCAACGCTTGCGCTTTTTGTTTGCGCTTTTTGTTCGAGAGTGCGATCGAACTTCTACCCAACAAAAACTTTACCGCATTTCCCAGACTATGATCTCCCCTTTGCTGCCACCGATAATAGTTTGCCAATCCGGGCTGATGGCGACGCAATAAACCTCGTGTGAATGTCCTTCTAGGGTTCTTTTCAATTCGCCGGTGTGCAGATTCCAGACTTTGATCGTTTTGTCCAAACTCCCACTCACAAAAGTTTGCCCATCCGGGCTGATGGCGACGGAAAAAACCGATTCTGAATGTCCTTCGAGAGTTCTGATCAATTCCCCAGTGTACAGATTCCAGACTTTGATCGTTTTGTCCAAACTCCCACTAACAAGAGTTTGCCCATCCGGGCTGATGGCGACGGATTTAACCACGCCTGAATGTCCTCTAATAGTTGTGCTCAATTCCCCGGTGTGTACATTCCAAACTTTGATGGTTTTGTAACTCCCACTAACAAGAGTTTGCCCATCCGGGCTAATGGCGACGGAATTAACCAAGTTTGAATGTCCTGCAAGGGTTCTGCTCAATTCGCCGGTGTGCAGATTCCACACTTTGATGGTACAGTCCGCACTCCCACTCACCAGAGTTTGCCCATCCGGGCTGATGGCTACGGAAAAAACCGATTCTGAATGTCCTGCAAGGGTTCTGCTCAATTCGCGGGTGTGGAGATTCCACACTTTGATGGTACAGTCCGCACTCCCACTCACCAGAGTTTGCCCATCCGAGCTGATGGCTACGGAATGAACCCGGTGTGAATGTCCTAGAAAGGTTCTGGTAAATTCCCCGGTGTGCCGATTCCACACTTTGATGGTATAGTCCCAACTCCCACTAACAAGAGTTTGCCCATCCGGGCTGATGGCTACGGAATTAACAGAGTGTGAATGTCCTTCCAGGGTTCTGCTCAATTCCCCAGTGTGCAGATTCCAGACTTTGATGGTTTGGTCCCTACTCCCACTAACAAGAGTTTGCCCACCCGGGCTGATGGCTACGGAAAAAACCAATTCTGAATGTCCTTCGAGAGTTCTGATCCATTCCCTTGTGTGCAGATTCCAGACTTTGATCGTTTTGTCCCCACTTCCACTAACAAGAGTTTGCCCATCCGGGCTGATGGCGACGGAAAAAACTGATTCTGAATGTCCTCGAAGGGTTAGGCTCAATTCCCCAGTGTGGAGATTCCAGACTTTGATCGTTTTGTCCACACTTCCACTAACAAGAGTTTGCCCATCCGGGCTAATGGCGACGGAATTAACCCAGTTTGAATGTCCTTCGAGAGTTCCGATCAATTCCCCAGTGTGGAGATTCCAGACTTTGATGGTACAGTCCGCACTTCCACTAACAAGAATTTGCCCATCCGGGCTAATGGCGACGGAAAAAACCTTGGAAAAAACATTGCTTGAATTTCCTGCAAGGGTTCTACTCAATTCCCCGGTATGCAGATTCCAGACTTTGATGGTTTTGTCCCAACTCCCACTGACAATAGTTTGCCCATCCGGGCTAATGGCGACGGATTTAACCACGCCTGAATGTCCTAGAAGGGTTCTGGTCAATTCCCCGGTGTGCAGATTCCAGACTTTGATGGTACCGTCCCCACTCCCACTGACAATAGTTTGCCCATCCGGGCTGATGGCCACCGAAAAAACGGATTTTGAATGTCCTCTAAGAGTTGCGATCAATGCCCCGGTGTGTAGATTCCCGACTTTGATGGTTTTGTCCAAACTCCCACTGACAATAGTTTGCCCATCCGGGCTGATGGCCACCGAAAAAACGGATTCTGAATGCTCCCCAAAAGTATACGATCGCTCAAAAAGTCGCCAGGGGTTGTACTCTTGTAAAATCTGTTTAACTCTCGGTTCTTCCCTTTCCCGCAATAGCCGATATGCAGCCCTTTCTACCTGCTGTGATTCATCCTGCAAAGCCCGAATCACCAAGTCCAAACCAGCTTCTCCATACTTAAGCGCCTCGGAAACAGCAGCAATTCGTTGCTCGATAACTACACTCGCCAAGCGCCTCTTTACACCTTCGATACCTCCCAAAATAGCCGCGTTAGCTGGTGTTGAGGATTCACCACCAAGGACGGCATCGTATTCTCTAGGCTGATTAGGATTTTGTGTCATAGCACTTTTACATACTTACTATACAAAAATTTACTAAAATTAACTATTTTTTTTAAGCTTTTAGTGATTGTTCAACCATTATTTTTAACCAATTTAAAAAATCGGGGTAGGCCGACCTTTTTACAGGCGAGTCTGTTTTGAACCGAATGTGGTTTAGTTTCTCTTAAATTGTTTCTAAGTTAACACTGATTCTCTCGTCCGCACCATTCTGCATCATCCAATAGTTTAGCGACTTTATCGGTTTTATTTCGCTCATTTCAATACAGCCATTCATTCTGTAGGCAAGGGCGCGATCGAGTCTTGCTTGGGTAAATTCTTCAGCCAACCTTCTAAATGTGCGTGAGCCTTCATTCTAGAGAACGAGGACTCACATCTTCAGGCTTAGATTGCTTTAAAACTCGCACCATCGTCTGTGCAGCATCAAACGCATCATAGGGCGACCAAATCTCACACACTACCCCAGATGCGATCGCATCCTGTTCTCGACTCTGCAGACATCCCATAAGTATTTGCAACGTCACTTACTCCACAGAAAGACCGCGCCCTTCAGCAGACTGTAAAAGATACTGCTTGTATTCAGGTGATAGATTCAGCGTAAAATTTATAAACGGCTCCTGTTTGTTGGTAATTGCTTCGTTAAATTATATAAAGCTAACCTCAATTTTTCAGAAAGCTATGGAATATTTGATTGCTGCGGTTTTGCTCGGAATGTTGATTTGGACTGGTATCGAGATCGTGCAAACAGTCCGCAAGTGGGAACCGAATCAATCCGAATTCAACAAAAAGATGCAGGGCAAAATGGGTCAGTACGAGGCTAATGGTTTTTTAGCTGACAGTGCGATCGACTCCGGGGCGAAAACAGTCGGACACACACTGCACACCAGTCACTGTGCCGCCGAAGCAGCAGCTTGCGAAGCTGCTCCAAGTGTGATCGGTCATGTGGTAGAAGGCTTGTTGCACGTGCTACACCATTAATATCGTGTCTGTTAGCGTAAGTTGTCCAAGTGTTTTTGATGCTGTAGCGGCGGGTTTTACCAATAATCTTTGACGCACACAAACAATCCCCTAAACCCGCCCGCCAACAACTAATAACCTATATCAACCTTGACTTTGATCGAAGGGAAAAAATGTACATTGACGTTTACCGTTGAGAGAGGGGGCGGGTTTATGGGATTATTAGTTTTTGCCGTAGATGGTTGGTAAAACCCCCCCTACCATCGCGCAAATCCTACAAAAACCAACCAATCCCAAGTGATATAACAACACAAAATGAATGGAAAAAGCCATTTAAAATTTTCCATTCATTCTCAATTTTTACGCTTTCGGCTCAACCCAAACCGTCATCCCCTCAACCCTCAAACCTTTGCCGCGAGTGCCGCAATATTGACCGTTAGTAGTAACAGGAGTATCCCCCACATTCTGGATGTGAGCCGTATAAAATACGTCGTATTTATCAGCTTGCGGCCCTGTCAGCCGCGCGGCGAATCCCTCAATGCGCTTGGCTTTGCCCCGGAAACCGGCCAACTCCCCTTCTGAGATCCAAGCAGTATCGCCA
Source organism: Microcoleus sp. MON2_D5 (assembly GCF_036701905.1). Classification (NCBI taxonomy): domain Bacteria; kingdom Bacillati; phylum Cyanobacteriota; class Cyanophyceae; order Oscillatoriales; family Microcoleaceae; genus Microcoleus; species Microcoleus sp. MON2_D5. The sequence goes on along the minus strand of NZ_JAUBRM010000001.1, from coordinate 183,140 downwards.
ACTCCTTCAACGTGAGCCATGTACTGCAAATTTAAACCCGCAACGGGAGGCTCTATTTTAATTTGAAATCCTTCCACGCGGCGGCCTTGAGCTTTAGTACCCGCATATTCTCGAGCGCTAAAAGTTCGATCGCCAATTCCTTGAATGTGCGCCAACACTTTTAAACCCACAGGCGCCACTGTTTGGGAACTCGCAGACTGCGCGATCCAAACTTTGATGCCCTCTATTCTCAAAGCTTTGCCGCGAGTGCCGCAGTATTCGCCGTTGGAGGACACGTCGGTGTCGCCGATATTCTGAATGTGAGCGCTATAAAATACGTCGTACTTATCAGCTTGCGGCCCGCTCAACCGCACCGCAAATCCCTCAATTCGTTTCGCTTGACCCCGAAAACCTGCCAATTCTCCTTCGCTAAGCCAAGGAGTATCCCCAACACCTTCGACGTGAGCCATGTACTCGACATTTAAACCGGGAATTGGCGGGTCGATATTAATCGCAAATCCTTCGACACGGCGCCCTTGAGCTTTAGTACCCGCGTATTCTTGAGCACCGAAAGTTCGATCGCCAATCCCCTGAATGTGCACCAAAACTTTGATTCCCAAACCGCCCTCTACTGCCACCGCTGGTTGAATGTTCCGGGGTGCCCCAAAAACAATGTTCCCAGAACCGGTTGTCGGGAGAGACTTAGGTACTTCCACGCTGGGAACAATAATTACCTCGTGCATGGGGGCAGAAGGTGCAGGGGATTCCAAAATCTGGATCTGTGGCGCAACTGTAACTTGTTTCGGCGCCACATTTCCTGACGGAATGACAATCACTTCTGGCAAAGGTTCGGCGCTGATTTTTTGTTCTGGCGCTGCTTTAAATGCGGGTTCGACTTTTGCAGGTGCTGCTTTTACCATCTCAGCAATGGTTAATTTGCCTCTGGAAATGGCTACGGCTATTTGTTTGCCAAAAGCGGCGCTGACTGTTTCTTCGAGAATGACCCACTGTTCGTCATCTAATTTGTCTTGCTGTTCCACCAGGGCGAGCACTGCTGAAACTGGGTGTTTGCCGCTGACTAAGGATTCTGCGTCAGAATGCAGTTGAGTTGGGGTTGATTCGGAAATCGCGCGTTGCAGTTCGCGGGCTCTGGCATGAACTGATTGTAAGGGTGCGAAGTCGCTTTGTTCGCGGTGGGCGATCGCCAATACTCGATCGATCACTTTCAATGCTGCATCGCGAATTTCTGCTTTACCTTCGGAAGCTGCGGCAGTCTCGACTAAGTTTTGAATGTCTTTGAGGGAAGCAATTTCCCCCGGCGCGATCGCGGATTTGTTGAGTTCGAGAGCTTGTTTTTGGACTGCGGCAAAGTTGCGGCTGTAGGCTGCTACTTCCTGCAGCAAGCTGTCAGAGGGAGGAAGGCCGGAGTCTTGCAGTTGTTTTGCTGCTTGAGACAGGCGATCGGCCAAATTAGCATAAGTTTCCGATAGTCGGGCTATTTGTTGTAGCAAATCTTTATGAGCTAGTTCCATATGTCTTGCCGTAAATATTTAACTTGCTGATTATAGACGTTGAGCGTCTTCTGAAGGTAGAAGGCAGTAGTCATCAGTCATTAGTCCCAGGGAAAAAGAAAAATGCTCCCCCTCTCCGACTCCTCCACTCGGACACTCTCCGACTCCCCCACCCAGACACCCGGACACTCTCCGACTCCCCACTCTCCCACTCCTCCTCTGGCATCCCCCGCGTGATCGCCATCACAACCGTGCAAATACTTAGTCACACTCTGCGACTCCGGCTGTCACGAGTGGCCCGTAACAATGTCACACCTATCGAGCAATAGCCGTCACTGCTGATTCTGTGAAAACAGTTGATACTGAGGCTTGAACCAATCAAATCCCGAAGTGTTATGGTACTAATTCGCGATCTCGCCCAGCAAGCTCTGGCTGTAGGCTATCTAACCCTTGAAGCCGAAAATCAACTGCGGGGGATGTTAACTACCACCAAGTATGACTTGGAAGACTTAAATGCTTTTATGGCTTTGCAACTAGCAGCGATGTCCGGAGGAGTGAAACAAGAGTCTCGCGAGCTGAAAAAATTTGAAATCTTTGGCGAGACGGCTTCCGAAACTTCCTGTTAGTAATTAGCGGGCTTTTGATTAGTGAAAATTTAGTAAGGGACATTTCTACCGTGCAGATTCGTGAAGTTGTAAAACAAGCTATTGCCGCTGGATATCTGAGTTTGGAAGCGGAAAATGAAATGCAGAAGGTTTTTTCCTCGGCCAAGTGTGATTTGGAAGATTTGAATGCTTTTATGAGCTTGCAGTTAGCTGCGATGGCGGGTCGCGTGAAGCAAGAGTCTTTGGAGATGAAAATGCCAAATTTCCAGGATAGAAATTAATTCTTTTATTCAGTCCTCGGGCGATATGAATATTAATTAATTTTTCTAGTTCATAAAGGCTGGTGAAATAGAATTTTATTGCTGATTTATATACTAATTAATTTAAAAAATATTGGTAGTTTGGTTCAATGGTTTTTGACCAAAGTAACTAAAATTGAAATAATAAATATTAAAAGGAATATGTAAGTGGATAGTGAGGACTTCACTCGTCAAAGGTCACGCTTGGATGACCAGAGCTGTCAAGCTGTAGTCAAAGTGTTTGCTTCGTAAAAATTGAGCATTATTCTTGAGATGTTATGTATTGTTAATACTCTATCAAATAAAGAAGATTTATCGATCGCCCCAAGCAGAGATTTCAAGCGTTTTAGCCACTTTGTAGGCGTTGCATAATTGCGGGGTGATTTTGATTGTTTTTTTGTGGAATGGGCTCTCGTAGCCAGAAGGCGTGTATTTTCACCGCAGGCGGAACACCCCACAATATATTAGTGTCAACTTAAGCTTTTAGTCCCCCAGTCCTCCCGCTCACCCGCAGGGCGGTTTCATTAGACCTAGGGGCAATCCCACCGTGGTTGCCCCCATGTCTGAAAAGCCTGTGAAATCGTCTGTGGGGGGGTAGGGATTCTTGGCACTACAAAAGTCAAAAGCCTGATTTTCGTGAGAATGAAACCGCCCTGCGCTTGCCGGGAAGTCCGCCAGTCCGCCAGGGAATGAATTCCCTGTCTCATAGCTAAAGTCCTCTCAAAGAGGACTGAAGAACTCATTAGTCCTCATAGCGAGGACTTTCGCTTTGAGGCTCTTGTTTTAACCCCTGCCGGAATGAGGGTTTAACGTTAAGTTGACACCAATGCCCACAATAATCATCCTCAAATTGTTTAACGCCCCTTTTTCACCATCTGGAGAGGTATGGCTGGGATGAGGGCAAACAATTTACGATCGCTGGTTAACTGGACTTGGTATGAAACAGCTAATATTATTTCCCCTCCATCGACGGCAATAAAATTAGTAGGGAGTGAGGACTTTAACCCTCATAAAACTCGCTCGTACTTCCGTCGTCAATACAAACGTTATAACGGTTATTATACCCACTTTTATATAATCAGTGAGACTATTTCCTACGACTCCGACGCTCTAACTCTTTAATTACCCTCAGAACAAACAGCGACATTAAAGCGCCAATTAATGCCAGTTCCCACAACCCGCATCCTGCGGCAGTTCCTAAAGCTGCTGACACCCAAATAGCGGCGGCAGAGGTGAGCCCGTGAACTTCTACTTTGCCTATTTCCTGTTGATTTTGCCGCAGAATTTCTCCACCTCCCAAAAACCCAATCCCGGCAGCAATGCCTTGAATTACGCGCGCTACAGCATCTCCTCCGTTTTCATTTTTACCCATTGCCAGCGGCATTAAAACAAACAGTGCACAACCCATACTAACTAGCATATGAGTTCTCAAGCCCGCTGGTTTATTTCTGAGTTGGCGCTCCCATCCAATAATTCCGCCAACAAACATGGCTAGGCACAACCTTAACAGTATGCCTAGCCAATTATCGGGAGACCACAAGTTAGCGATCGACAATGTTTTACTGCAAATAATTAATCCGAAGATTCCAATATTAGCGGAGTACGATGTCCGAGCGCAATGTCACTGCCAAATCTTGTTCCGGGCGAATCACGAGTACGTCAACGCTGCGCCGCCCCAACAATACTCCCGCTAAAGCGCCAATCCCAGCGCCTCCCAATACTTCTTCAGTGGCGATCGCTTTGTCGCCGGTAACCCCTGCTAGTGCTGCTGCTGCTGCTGCACCCAATGCTGCACCTTGGGCTACTGAACCTGTGCCAGCACCTTTTTGGACTCTTTCGGTTCGGGTAATAATTCCCGAATAGCCATCAATCCGATAGCGTTGGCGGCGGCTGATAATTAACTCTCTGGCAACAAATTGAGTACCGCTTTGATTGCCTCTTCTGACAGGTTGCAGTGTCCCGACTATCTGGCTGCCTCCGGGGATTAATACTCTGCCTTGAGGTGTGCGGATATCTCGCGCCACTGTTAAAGTTAAAGGTGCAGTTTCTTCGCGGGTGACAACTATTTTGTCTTTTTCATAGCTAACTGGAATTACACTGCCCGACGGAATTCGGATGCTATCAAATTGTGAAATTCGTTGTTGGGCTTCTGCGGGAGTAGCTACCACCAGCGGCGCGCTGGTTCCAACTGTAATGCCCAGTGCGAGGATTGCTGCGGTTGCTGAACGCCATTTTTGAGAAGTAATCATATAAATTGTCTCCTTGCTGCTGTTTTTGTTTACTTAGGAACGCAATACTGCTAAATTTGTTTCTTGTTTCGCATTCATCTGATGTTTTGATTATGGCAGGCTCTAATTCTAGAAGTTGGGAAGATAAGGTAGATAATCGAAAATTTTAAAATTTGGAAAAATAGATAAAATCGGCAAGAGTGGGAAGATAAGGAGGATAAAGGAGCGATTTCGATTCATCCTCCCCCTTAGCCTCTAATTAGTTAAGGTGAAATTCCAGCACGAAGGCTGGGATCGCCAGGTTAATTGTTGAGAGCGTTTAAAGCTAACAATCCAGCACCGAAAGCTGGTTCGTATCGGGGCGAGATAACCTTAGCTTTTGGGGCGATCGCACTTATGGCCGCTTCAAACCGACCTCGGCAATTTGCTTCGCCGCCCCACACGCCTCCTACGATCACAATTTCAAATTCTTCTGTTTGGTTAAATAGCGCTGAAATGGCTATTTTTGTTGAATAGGTTAATTCTGCCACAGCATTATTGATAATGCTGTCAGCGACGCGATCGCCCTCTGCTGCTGCTCCCTCGACAATCGGCGCTAAAGCTGCAATTTCTTTGACTCCCCAGCCGCGCCCGTAAACGACTTCTACCAATTCTTCTAGGTTATTGAGGCCTAAATGCTTTTGAAATTTTTCCGCAAGCACGGTAAAATCTTCGCGTCCGTCATAGAACTTCAAAGCAGCTTGCAAACCCTGAAGGGCGATGTTATATCCGCTGCCTTCATCGCCTAAAATATATCCCCAACCGCCGACTCGTTTAGTTTTCCCGTGACGGTTTTGCCCGAAAACAATCGAACCGGTTCCTGAAATAACGGCGATACCCACTGGATGGCCTGTACCGCCAGCAAGTGCGATCGCGCAGTCGCTGGAAATTACTATATTCCTGGGCAGGAACGATCGGGTTACTGGTAAAGTATTCGTCAACTGCAAGTTCTGCACTACAAATTGCACTATTTCACGATCTTTTGGACGCCCGACGCCTGCTAGTCCCAGACCAATTGCTTCTATGTTGAGATTGCCTACTGCCTCGACCTGAGCGGAAAGAACTGCTCGTTCGATCGCCAATTGAATGGATTGTTTGGCTGTCTCAATTCCCAGGGTTTGATAATTTGACGGCCCTGCTTCCCCCCGTCCTAAAACAAGGTGGTTGTCATCCATTAAAAGGCAGATAGTTTTAGTGCCGCCGCCGTCGATGCCGAATACGTAGCTCATGAATAATTTACAGAATAATAGAGCAACCCAGATTAACAGAGATATGTCTATTCTACGCTTTGTACAATCCGATTAAATCGACAGAGCAATGCTAATAATAATTAAACCTAATAATGCTAACCAAACCAGATGGCGCTGACACCAATTTTTGATCGATTGCAGCCCGTCGCCGCTGCTGTAAGAGATCGTCTGTGGCACAAGTGGCTCAGCTCGATCGTGATAAAGCGTGCATTCTTTGGCAAAGGGACGCTGCGGGTAGTTGCAAGTGTCGTCTTCGTGATAAATACAGTTAGTACACAGAAATTCTTCGGGTTTCGATCTATAAAGAGGGATACCCGGATGACCGAAAGCTTTGAGAGTGATTTTGCAGTGCGGACAGGCGATCGCTCGGGCGTCTACAGGTTGGTGGCAGCGGGGGCAATCAGGCATAGACAGCAGGGTTATGGGGTAAGGTGGTGGGTAGGCTCATTAGGGGGTTTTCCGAACGCCGATTAGCGCGATCGGCTCGCCATCAGGCGGCTGGATGCTCCAAAATAGAAAGGTAGGTGTGCGCTGATGTAACTTTAAGTTTACAGAGGGTTTCGCAGCGACAGCAGGCTACCTGAGCCGATCGGGTATGAAAGGACAAACATTAGGAAAAATCTATGGATAACAATAGCAACTTACTCAAACAACTGGTAATGCTGGGCATTGGTACTACCTCCCTGGTAGCCGAGAAATTGCAGGAAGCTAGCGAGCAATGGGTCAAAGATGGCAAAATCAATCCCGAGCAAGCCAAAACCTTTGTCGATGACATGACGGAGCACCTCAAGTCTGAGCAGGGCAATTGGGATACGCAGTTGCAGCGGCAATTGCGGAATATTCTCCAAGATATGGGAGTTCCCCGACAGTCCGAAATGGATGAGTTGCGCGGAAGGCTCGATCGTTTGGAACGTCAGATGCGGGATTTAGAAAACCGTAACTGGCGCTGAGTTCGATCCTCTTCGAGGGCTTCGCTAACGCCCGCGAGGAGTTCGCTGTTATCTTGTGATAAGATTGTCACCCGAAGCCAGAAGGCTAAAAAAGGCACTCATGTAGAAGCCATTTATGTAGAATTACAAACATTCTGACTTCATACTTTTGCCTTGAAAATTATCTGGTATCTGCCGTTTTTTGGTGGAAAAGTTCAGATAAAATTTTCTATTTCTTGTTGTTGTAGATGTCTTAGATATCTAAGATATCGCGGTTAAAAGTATCAGGAGGATTAATTTTGCGAGGAGTTCTAGTCAGCTTGGGGGTAATGCTGGTTTGCTTTTTGTTTTTGATAGTCGCTCAAATGGGCGGTTCTGGGTCCCAAGCAGTTGCAGCCGAATTGAACAATCTTTTACCCGAGACTGCTATTGAGAAGTTGTCAGCGCAGTCTTTGAATGAGAATAGCTTGCTAGTAGCGGATGCTACTTTACCGAAGGTACCAGCTACTATCGCTGGCAATAACATGACTGATAATACTGAGAAAACTGTCACCACCGATTCCGGTCTGAAATATGTTGAATTGAAAGAGGGTAATGGGGCGACTCCAAAAACCGGCCAGACAGTTGTGGTACACTACACTGGAACTTTGGAGGATGGCACGAAGTTTGACAGTTCTCGCGATCGCAATTCTCCTTTTCAGTTCAAAATTGGCGTAGGTCAAGTAATTAAGGGTTGGGATGAAGGTGTCGGTACGATGAAAGTTGGAGACCGCCGCAAGTTGATTATTCCCCCTGAACTCGGTTACGGTGCTCGCGGTGCGGGCGGGGTGATTCCTCCTAATGCTACGCTGATTTTTGATGTGGAATTGTTGAAAATCGCTGGCTAGGTAGCTCAAAACCTAATTCAACGTAAAACTTTTACGGTGTTTAGAAACCCGGTTTTTTTTAAGAAACCGGGTTTCTGTGTAATAAGCTGTTCCGCATTTAAGTTGTATTTTTCAGGCGGGCGAGACGCCCACCCCACAATAATTTCATCAAAGTTGACTGTAAAAGTTAGCTGCACCTGAGCTTATTAAGTCTGGTAAATTAATTACAATATTGGTAGTGGCCGGTATCACCAACAATCTTCCATTCACCTCGACAATATCTATAAACCCGCCCCCCACTTGAGCGACCAAACTTTATAACTGCCAATTCAACTGACATAATATATAGCAATTCCTTGCAGGAGTCGTAAACTTTTGACCCCACCCCAACCCTCCCCTTATCAAGGGGAGGGAGTAAGAAATTCACAAATGATGCGAAGATTGCTATAAGCCCTGGTGGATTTACGATCGCTTCGGAGATGCCAGATTGCGAAAGCAGGTATATTGGGCGTCAAATAATAGTTTGATGATGCCTGTGGGGCCGTTTCTGTGTTTGGTAATAATTACTTCTGCAATTCCGCGATCGGGCGAATCAGGGTTATAGTATTCATCGCGGTAGAGCATAATTACTAAATCCGCGTCTTGCTCGATCGAGTTGTGAACTATGATGTCATTAGCGACAAAATTATGCAGTGCAGGCACTGTTAAATCGTAAACCTCAGCTTCGCCATCAACTTCTATTGAGGCGATTTCATCCCAGTAAATATCGCTCTTAGATAAGAGGGCAAGTTCATCAGATTTAACAATTGTAGCTAATCTGAATGCTCGTTCCCGACCGAGGTTGTGTTTGTAAAGGGTTGTACCACAATATAAGTTGCCAAGCTGTGCTTGCATCTGGCGTGTAGTTAAACCAAATTGCTGCATAGCAGGAACAGCATACATTTTCCACACATCACGCGGTATGACATCTCTATTAGTATTGCTAGAACGATTTTCAATGTATTCTGCAATTTCTGTAAGAGCTTGCTGTTTGTAGTTACCTACGGCACCAATCAAATGAATAAACTTATCTAAATCAGGTCTTCCAGTAACCCAAACTTGATGTTGATCTCGCCCTTTCCCTAGCTGAGGGCTTAAAAATAAGCGGGCATTGATACCAAGTCTGAGTAAGAGTGACTGAACATCTATTGCCAATTTTTCACTACTGGAAGCATAGTAAACACTAGGGTAATGACATTTACCCCTACCTGTTTTTATGCAACCATCAGTACACCAAAGATGGCGTAAAAATAAAGCTATTGCTTCTTGAGGCTGCTCAAATATTTGATTGGGGACAAACTTCTGGTGAGAACGCAGACCAAAAACACCTAAAGCATCTAGCCATTCAGTTACAGGATTCCTCACATTATGTGTGAGATGATAGGCGGCAGGAAGATAAACTTGATACCAATCACGTTCTTTACAAATACGAGGTATGATTCGCTCTCCAAAGACTTCTATTGCAAGATTTGCAACTGTATTGGCTAAATCTTCCTCTCTAGTAGTGTATTGAATAACGTGTCGAGGTAGAGTACATCCGTCTCCAATCAGGTGTCCTAGCAAGGCTATTTCGGCATTGTCCCTCGATTGGATGAAAGAACTTGGTACGTATCTAGGTAGGGCAATGCGATCGCCTATTTTTAACTCGTCCAATCGCCGCCAGCCGTGAATGGTTAAGAACTTATGATTGCCAGTGGCTCTAATTGCTCGTCCCAAACGAGTTTGCAGTCGTAGTACAGGCTTCACACCTGTAGCAAAGGCATTGCTAACAACGGCTTTTTCTAACTGCATGGTGGCTTCATTGAGCGCCCAAACTGCGAAGCCAGATTTCCCTACTAATTCACGAATGGGTACGCGCACACCAGTATCTGCTAGCATTACCAAACTATCACCTGTTAAGCAGCCGCTTTCTCTCAAATCAGACATCATCGGCCGCTTGTTTGTCCTCGCTTCCACACCCCGACTCAACTGAGATAAGGCAATAATCGGCACGTGGAGTTCGCGGGCTAAACCTTTAAGACTTCTGGTAATTCGAGATAGTTCTTGCACGCGGTTGTCGCTGGTACCTTCCATTAATTGCAGGTAATCTAGCAAAACTAATCCTAGGGTTCCGCCTTGTTCTGCTTGGAGGCGGCGGACTTTCGATCGTATTTCTGTGACGGTAATATTGGGAGTATCGTCAATAAACAGCGGTAGTTCTGATAAATTGCCAATGGCTGTGCTGATTGGTTCCCATTCGTTTTGACTGATTCTACCCGATCGCAAGCGGTTGCTTTCTATTTTGGCTTCGCTGGACAGGATGCGCTGCACTAGCTGTTCTTTCGACATTTCTAAGCTGAAAACAGCAACCGGCAATTTTTGCTGTCCAGCGGCGATGTGGTGGGCGATATTGGTACAAAAGGCCGTTTTGCCCATCGCCGGCCTAGCTGCAACGATGATTAAATCCGATCGCTGAAAGCCTCCTGTCATGGCATCTAAGTCATAAAAGCCGCAGGGAATACCGGGAAGTGTCAGGCCTTCATTGCGATTTTCTAGGTCTTGAAATGTTTGGTTTAATGTTTCGCCGATCGATACTAAATCCTGTTGCGGGCGTTCTTGAGTTATGCTGAAAATTTCTTGTTCGGCGCGGTCTAAGACTGTTTCTAGTGGTGTTGCCGTCTCGTAACCTAATTGTACTATGTTGTTGCCAGCTTCGATTAATTTGCGGCGCTGATATTTGTCTTCAACTAAAACTGCATATTGGTCGATGTTGACTGCAGAAACTGTGCGATCGACTAATTGTGCTAATTTAGTTAGTCCTCCTACTTGCTCTAACTGGTTGCGATCGGTTAGCGCAGTTGTTACCGTCATTAAATCGGTAGGTTGACCCTGTAAAAATAGCCCTAATGCCGATCGATAAATGACTTGATGAGCGGTGATGGCAAAAAACTCCGGTCGCAGCAGTTCGGCAATTCGGGAAATAGCTTCGGGGTCAATTAAAATCCCGCCCAAAATTGCTTCTTCTGCCTCTATATTTGTCGGCATCAAATCGCTCATTAGTCAATATTTCTCAGTCATTAGTTATTAGTTGCCAGTTATTAGTCGTCAGTTCTCAATCTGTAAGGAAGGCGTTACTCACTTCGCAAGTTAGCAGTGCTTAGTTGTTAGCTAATGACTAATGACTAACAACTAATGACTGATGACTGATAACTCTTAATTACATCGGAACAACTTGAATATCAACTTCGGCGGTAACTTCTGCGTGTAGTTTGATTTCAGCTTTGTATGTACCAGTTTGGCGAATTTCGGGCAGAGTGATGCCGCGCCGATCGACTTCTTGACTGGTAGAGTTGAAAATCAGTTCTGCTACTTCTTGGTTGGTGACAGTACCAAAAATCGCGTCTGCTTCGCCAACTTGCTTGGAGATGATGAAAGGCCCAGCCGATTGGAGGGCGGTTTTGCGGACTTCAGCTTGCTGCTTGAGCTCTAGCTGGCGCAGTCTTTCTTCTTCACGGCGGCGCTCTGCTTGCTTCAGAATGCCCGGAGTGGCTTTAAATCCCATTCCTTGGGGTACTAGGTAGTTGCGGGCGTAGCCCGGGGCTACTTCTACTACGTCGCCAGCTTTACCGAGTTTGCTGACATCTTTATTTAAAACTAATTGGACGCGCTTGGCCATGATCGTGGGTTGTGGGATTTTAACTGCAACTTTTTATAATAGCGAAGTTTGAGGGGCGATCGCAAGGAAGTTCGCCAACGGATTATTTAACGGATGTAACGGATATAACGGATGTAACCGATGGATGTTGAGATTCGAGGTTCGAGATTCGAGGTTCGAGGGAAGAAACAGGGATAATATTTTTAACGGGCAAATTCAGTTTGAAATTACGCAAAACGGGGGTGCTGTAATGAGCCAAATCAACTACAGTGCAATGTCTTACCGAGCACTCAGGCTTTATTTTCAAGGCGCTTGGCGACGATCGATCGCGCTACAGTAGCAACTAACTCAGTCGGCTCGATCGGCTTGGCTAAGTGTTTGTCAAATCCGGCTTGCAAAACTTGGCGCTCGTTCGCTTCTCCAGCATAGGCCGTTAAGGCGATCGCCAACAACTGCCGATACTCAGGCGCAAGCTGAGTGCGGATGCGATCGATCAACATATACCCATCCATATGCGGCATTCCAATGTCGCTGACGAGCAAATCCGGCGCAGTTTGTTCGATCGACTCTAGCACCTCAGCAGCAGATGACAGGGAAATCACCTCTGCACCCGCTTCCTCAAGCACGAAAGCGACAAAATCTCGCGAGTCAGGCTCATCATCTACCACCAAAATTCTCAATCCAGCTAGCGGCAAGGATGAGAGATCGGGAGGAGCAGCCCCATGACGTTCTTCCTCCTCCTGCCTTCTAGAATCATCATTTAAAAGCGGTAATCTCACCGTAAACGTCGCTCCTTGACCTTCTCCGGCGCTTTCTGCAAACACCGTTCCGCCGTGAAGTTCAGTGAGTTGGCGGACGATCGCCAATCCCAATCCCAAGCCGCCAAATTTGCGAGTTGTAGCGCCATCTTCTTGTCGGAAATGGTCAAAAACATAAGGCAAGAAATTGGGAAGAATGCCTTTACCAGTGTCTATGACTTGAATTTGAGCTTGGCCTTCGATTTGCATTAATCGAACTTCAACTCGACCGCCTTCGGGCGTGAATTTCACCGCGTTTGACAGCAAATTCCAGACAATTTGCTGCAAGCGACTTGTATCGCCGAGAATTGGCCCGACATCGGGATTTAAAATTGTTTGAATTTGAATTTTTTTGGCTTCGGCTGCTAATTGCACGGTTTCCAAAGCAGACATGATAATGGTTGCTACATTCACCGGAGCGACATTTAATCTGAGTTTCCCTTGCAGAATCCGAGACACGTCAAGCAAGTCTTCGATTAATTGAGATTGCAGTCTGGCGTTGCGCTCGATCGTCTCAAAGGCTTTGGCACTTTGACTCGCGTTCAGCTTGCCACCGACGAGCAGTTGCGACCAGCCTAAAATCGGATTCAGGGGCGATCGCAACTCGTGAGAAAGCACCGCCAGAAACTCGTCTTTAATGCGGTTAGCTCGCTCGGCTTCCGCGCGAGCAGTTTGTTCTAATTGCAGAACCATATCGCGCTCGGTTTCCACTTGTTTGCGCTCTGTAATGTCGATAACAGAGCCGATATAACCCTCAAATTGTCCGCTTTCGGAAAATCTGGGAGCAGCCGCATCGATCGCCCAAGAATATCCGCCATCCTTGCGCCCGACGCGAAATTCTACGCGGTAAGGTTCCTGGCGTTCGTTGGCGGTCAAAAAGGCTTTTTTGACCTGTTCTCGGTCTTCTGGATGCGCCGCGTTTACCCAACCGAATCCCAAACCAGTTTCCTCTGTTTGACCTGTGAATTCATACCAGCTTTCGCTCAGGAAAGTGCAATAGCCTGTGGAGTCTGTTACCCATACCATAAAAGGAGCGTTGTTAGCCATATTGCGGAATCGTTCTTCGCTTTCTTGCAGCGCTGCTTCGGCTTGTTTGCGTTCTGTGATATCCCGACAGACAACCACTCCGCCTTTGATTTCGCTGCTAGTATCAACTACCGGATAACCGCTGATACTGATCCAGCGACCTTCGGAATCTTCGCGGCGCACAAATACCTCTACATCATTGACATATTCACCTTTGATTGCTCTGGCTAGAGGTAGTTCAGCGTTGGGGAAAAGGGTTTTTTTGTCATGCAAAAATAGTCCGTAGGTGCTCGACCATTCCTCATAGGATTTTTCATTCGATAGCGGGCCGAATATGCCCAGGGCAGCTCGGTTAAACAACACCAACTCCCCTTGTTGGTTGGCCAAAATCAAACCATCACCAATGCTGTCAATAATTACTTGCAATAACTTAGTTTGTTCTTGCATGGCGACTTCTGCTTGTTTGCGATTTGTGATGTCGCTGGAGATGCCAATCAAGCCGATGACTTCTCCCGCCTGATTGCGGTAGGGAGCTTTCATTACCAGAAAGGTCCGAATGCCATCGTGAGATTCTTCGAGGACTTCTGTTTGTCCAGATTCCATAATGCGCCGATCGTTTTCCGTGACTCGGGCTGCAAGTTCTACTACTGGGTATAAATCGATATCGCGACCACCAATTACTTCAGAAGCAGGTTTGCCCATTATTTCCAGCGTGGCTGGATTTGCATAAATAATCTGTCCTTCTCGATTTTTGACAAAAATTGGCGTGGGCGCTGACTCGTTAATCACATTCAAAATCGCATTTTTTTGCCGCAGTTCTTCTTCTGTGTGTTTGCGATCGCTAATATCGCTCCAATAAGCCGTAAGTCCTTCGGCCGCAGGATAGGCGCTCACTTCTATATACATCTGGAGCGAGGGCGAATACTCTTCAAACTTGACAGAAACTTGCTCGTTAACGACTCGATGGAATTCTTGATATGTCCTCGAATTGGATTCTGGCTCGGCGGGGAATACCTCCCAGATCGATCGACCTAGCAAGTCCGATCGAGAGCGAGAAAGCAGTTTTTCTGCTGTGGCATTAACGTAGGTATAGCGCCATTCTGAATCGAGCGCCATAAAGGCATCGGTAATACTTTCTAGAATATTGCTGACTTGTTGGTTGGCCGCTTGCAGCGCAAGTTCAGCGTTTTTGCGCTCGGTGATGATTTCGCAAAAAATCATGATGCCGCCAATCTCATTGGTGTTGGTTCGCCAAGGATGAATTTCCCAGCGCACCCAGTCGATCAAGCCATCAGGGCGGGGAAACTGATCTTCTTGGCAGATTTCGACTTCTCCCGCCAGACAGCGCTGGTGGACTTGTTTAAAACGATCGGGCAAATTGGCAAAGATGTCGTAGTGCGATCGGCCCACAATGTTTTGAGTACCGAGCCCGTAACTTGACAGCCAGCGGTCGCTCACCAGCATATACCGCATCTGGCGGTCAAACATCGCCACTCCCGCAGGCGAATGTTTGACGAACAGCCGCAGTTGTTCTTCCTGCTGCCGCAACCGATTCTCCGATTGTTTGCGATCGCTGATTTCTTTGAAAAGTATGGCGACTTGTCGGCTCTGTGGCTCAGCAGTGCGGAACGCCAAAACATCGAACCAGCGGTTCATGACTTTCGAGCCGTGCTCGAAGCGCAGGGGTTCCCCCGTCAGCGCGACTTTGCCGTAAATCTCAAACCAATAATCTTGGATATCCGGAACGAGCTGTCGCACCGTTTGACCCACAGGTTGTTCTAGTCCGGTTTGTTTCAAGAAGGCCGGATTGACTTCCAAAAAGCGGTAATCGATCGGCTTTTCGTTTTCGTCAAACAGCATTTCGATGACGCAAAAACCTTCGTCTAGGGACTCAAACAAAGTGCGATAGCGTTCCTCGGAACGGCGCAAAGCAGCAAGAGCTTGTTTGCGATCGCTAATATCCATAAACGCCGCCACACAGCCGCGAACTGCGCCTTGTTCGTCAAATAACGGCACCGCATTCACCAACCAATCAAAGGCCACCCCGTCCTCGCGCACCATTTGAATTTCCACATCTCGCACTTCGACGCCGGAAGCCACGGCTAGTTGCATGGGGAGTTGTTCTCCCGGAATTTCCTGTCCGTTGCGGAGTCGTCTAAAGGGAAGGACTGCCGCTTGCTCTCCGGTTCCAGAAACATTGGTATCGGGCGACACTTTCAACATCGACTGGGCAAACCGGTTAGCGCGAATTACTTTACACTCTGGATCGTCGGCGATCGTAATACCGACAGGTACAGCATCAAGTATCGATTGCAGTTCATTAATTCGTCGCTCTAATTCTTGGTTGAGCCGTTGAATTTCTTTTTTGGTAGCTTTGCGTTCGGTAATTTCATGCACCGTCACATTCACGCCCAAAACGCGATCGTCCTCGGCTTTCAGCGGATAGAGACTCAACAGCCAATCCTGTTCGACTCCTGGCTGTGCTGAGTTCGTCCCGCGAACTTCGAGCTGTTGAAGTGGTATTTTAGTTTCAATAACTTGTCGGTAAAGCGGCTCTAAATCATCTGCCATTTCTGGCAAGATTTCGCGCAATGTTTTGCCGATGTGGGCGGCGGCTGGAACTCCGTTAATTTCTGCTAGCCGATCGTTGAGGCGGACAAACCGCAACTCGGTATCTATAAAGCAAAGTCCGATCGGCGCACTAGCATAAATTGCCTCGATTTCTGCTAGTTGTTGGTGTGCTGTTTGGGCTTGTTGAATAAAAACAGCCCGATCCGCCTTCTGCTGAGTCACATCTTGAAAATAAACGGCAAGCCCCGATGGGAGTGGATAGGCTCGTACCGCATACCAAGCATTGAGCGGTGGATAAAAAGATTCAAAACTAACTGTAACTTGGAATGTGGCGGCGTGGCGATATTCCTGCTCAAACAAACTGCCCACTGATGCGGGAAACTCTTCCCAAATCCTGCGGCCAATCAAATCTTTCGAGGGTCGATTCAGCCACCGTGCCGCTTGCGAATTGAGGTAGGTAAATCGCCAGTCTCGATCCAAAGCAAAGAACCCGTCCGAAATACTTTCGAGGGTGTCTGAGAGTTGTTGCGCGGGCGCGTTACAGACTGGTTCGGGCTGAGGTTGAGCGATAGGAGTGAAGGTTGTTACTACCGCATAGGGAGTCGATCGATCTCCCTGAAATAAAGGTTGAGAATTGAGCGTCAACCAAATCAATTCTCCCTGTGGCCGATCGAAGCCCATGATGACATTTAAACATGGTTGCC
The DNA here is from genome assembly GCF_036701905.1 of Microcoleus sp. MON2_D5. NCBI lineage: Bacteria > Bacillati > Cyanobacteriota > Cyanophyceae > Oscillatoriales > Microcoleaceae > Microcoleus > Microcoleus sp. MON2_D5. Next base: position 166,663 of record NZ_JAUBRM010000001.1, on the reverse strand, counting down.
CGGTTTGCAGCGCCACCATCGCCGGATGTGTCCCGCCGGGAAAATCCGAGCCATCTTCACGCAGAGTCTGCCACCGACTGTTGATTGAAGTGCATAAGAGCATCTGTTGTGCTGTCATCCCCAACAGATCCTGGGCGTGAGAATTGCACCCCTGAATGCTACCATCTGCCAATTGCAGAACCATCCCTACATCAGTTGGCAAAGGCGCGGCTGGGTAGAACGCTTTGTTAGAATCCGTTGAAACAGAGGGGTCGATTTTTGCTTGGGGTTCAGTATTGCGGGGGTTTTGCATCGGTTTCTAACAACGCTTATTTTACTTTGGGCAAAGCCAATCGCCCTCAATAATAGGGAAATAACCAGAGGAACTTTTGATTGGAGCAGGGTGACACTTCAAACCTAAGATGGATGTCGATCGTTGTGCGGTAATATCGATCTCTAGACAATTTATTTTATCGTAGAGTCCCACGTCTGAACCATTTGCGGGATTCAGCACAGGCGACGAGGAATTTTCTGGCTGTTTCAAATGCCAGGTTAGTCCATCTCATTATTTTTCGCGTGGCTGCATATTACCAATGGCTGTTGCTCGTTTTCGGGTGCGAACAGATGGCACTTGTGCACAGATAAATAAGTGGATGAAGCTTGAAAATACATAAGGTCTCTCTGGGAGCGAATGAAACGAAGCAATCACTCTTGTTATGCCCGCCTTACATTCTGTTACATTGTAAACTTTATTTGCGCCTACCTACTTAGAAACCCCGTTTCTTTGTGTAAATCTAACCGGAAATTTAGGCAAGATTTTGTTCGTCTCAACGGTAAACGGGCGCTCGCATTTACCTCAATACAGGGTCGCCTGCTTCCTCCAGTCCCAACGTTTGTGTCACGTTTGCCGTTCATCCCACAAACTTAATCGTATGCACATATTCACAGCCGCCGATCGCACCTATATTCTGGGGTTAGCAGCACTTCTCAAGTCTGTAGATCTGAATGTTAGCAAATCGGGGGAGGAGCCTGTCAAAATTAGCGTTGTATCTACCAGGATATATTCACAGCAAAAGGAACAGTTACAGAATTGCTGCAAATACCAGATTGAATGGCAAGAATTGCAATCTAATTACGACCAACTTCTTTCGGTATCAGCTTCTAAACTTCCTTACGTTAAATTGGAGCCGCGAAAATATACCAAAGAAACAGAAAGGCTACTTTGGCTCGACAGCGATACGATCGTTCTGGGTAGCTTAGAGGGGCTGTGGAACCTAGATTTTCAAACTCTGCCGATAGCAGCCGCAGCCAACGTCTGGGGAAATCCCAACAATTATCAAGATCGAAACCCTTATTTCAATAGTGGTGTTTTAGTTTACAACATGAAGCTTTGGGAGGAAGAGCAACTGTCCGAAAAGTTGCTCCAAAACGCTAGGTTTCACGTTTGGGGCGATCGCGATCAAGGTGCATTAAATTCAGTTTTAGTGGGAAGGTGGAAGCAATTAGATCAAATATGGAACAACCACAAGACTGATGATATGTCAAGTAAAGTGATGCACTTTATGTCAAGACCGAAACCGTGGGAAAGCTCCGCCCCCAATCAATTATGGCTTGATATGTTGTCTCAGACACCGTTTAAGGACGAACTGGAAAAAATTCCAAATAAGTTTAAGGGGCTGTCGAGCTTTCAGGTAAAATACAAAAGACTTGACCGATGGTTGAGCGAACCAATACTCAAGTTTAAGAGTTATCTGAAGAAACAAAAACTTTAAGGTCAAAATTGGTCTTTCATGCCACGCAAGCGAGCGAAGGTTTGCACTGGATCGCGGGTGTTGGCGGCGGATTGGATGTTGGGAAAATCCCAGCGCAAAAATGGGTTTGTGCTTTTTTCGAGGCCGATCGATGATGGTATTGTAGGTTGCGATCGACTCCGCGCTTCCTTGACTTCGGCGAAGCGCTGCTGTAAATCGGGATTGTCGCCATCCACACTCAAGGCAAATTGCAGGTTGTTCAGCGTGTATTCGTGGGCGCACCAAACTCTGGTATTGTCGGGCAAGTTTCGCAGTTGTCCTAGAGAGGCTAACATTTGGGCGGGAGTGCCTTCTTTGAGCCTGCCGCAGCCTCCCGCAAATAAGGTGTCGCCGCAGAACAATTCGCCGATTTCGCTGGGGTTGCTGGGGGGGAAATAGTAGGCGATGTGAGCTTTTGTGTGGCCGGGTAGGAAGAAGACTTCGGCGGTTCTGTTGGCGAAAGAAACTCGATCGCCCGCTTGTAAAAACACTTGCTGTCCGGGAATTCTGCCTCTATCTTCTGCCCCACCGTAAACTTTAATTTGGGGAAAGCGATCGATCAGTTCCTGATTTCCGCCTATGTGGTCGCGGTGGTGGTGGGTATTGAAAATTGCGGTTAATTCGGCTCCGAGTGCTTGCAGTTGCTCTACTACTGGCTGCGATCGCGCTGGATCGACGACGGCTGCTGTGTGGCTATCGGGGTCGTGCAGCAAGAAAATGTAATTGTCGGACAGTACCGGAAGCCGATAAACCTGCATAGAAAAGTGCCTCTCTAGGAAAAATATTATATAATTAAATTAGTTCTGAACGCTATCCGAAAGCTGATTGCAGATTTATTAAGTCCGCGTATCTATCTTGGGAAGTAAAACTCTGATACGTTATTTATGCTGTTGAGCCAAGTGATTTACGGTCGGGTACGCACCATTTTTGGGTCAATAAGTGCAATCGGCTTTAATTATTTTAGCATACAAGCGATCGAAGAATAAATGCGAACATCTCACAACAAATCGAACTTAACAATTTCTCAAAAAGTCGATCGGATAGTAGCGTCTGGTAAGATCACTCGCCGGGAGCACTTAGTTTTGACTTCGGCTATCCTATCAGATGATAAAATTTCAGAAGAGGATCGACATCAGATTAATCGGATATTTGATTATATCCAAATTGGTCGCCTCAAGTTTATCGATTGAACAGAAAGACTTGCACAGTCAGCATCTATCTGGAGTATAAAAAGCGTTTTTTAGGAGTGCGATCGTTCTGTTCCGCACAGCAAAGCCTATATATTTCGCTTGAATTCTCCGGCTCAGGCCTAGTGTGAAAGCGTCTGATGTGGCAGTCTCAAGTTAACAAGGCTCTTGGCAATCCCAGCTACAAAAACAGGCAGAAGAAAATGAGTGCAGACAAACCAACTATTTTGGTGACGGGCGGAGCTGGATATATTGGCTCTCACGCGGTATTAGCGCTGAAAAACGCCGGTTACGGTGTGGTGATTTTGGATAATTTAGCTTACGGTCACCAAGATATAGTAGAGCAGGCTTTGCAGGTGGAGTTTATAGTTGGCGATACGAGCGATCGCACTCTTCTCGATAACCTGTTTGCTACGCACAAAATTGATGCGGTAATGCACTTTTCTGCATACGCTTACGTGGGCGAATCTGTTACCGACCCAGCTAAATATTACCGCAACAATGTCATCGGTACTATTACCCTTTTGGAAGCAATGCTCGCTGCTGACGTGAAGAAATTTGTGTTTTCTTCTACTTGCGCGACTTACGGCGTACCGCAGAAAATCCCGCTCACAGAAGATCACCCACAAAACCCGATCAATCCCTACGGTGCTACTAAGTTAATGGTAGAACGGATTTTGTCGGATTTTGACGCTGCGTACGATTTCAAGTCTGTTTGTTTCCGCTATTTTAACGCGGCTGGAGCCGATCCGAACGGGTTGTTAGGAGAGGATCACAATCCAGAAACTCACCTGATCCCGCTGGTGTTGTTCGCTGCTTTGGGGAAACGAGATTCGATCGCGATTTTTGGCACGGATTACGATACTCCTGACGGTACTTGCATCCGGGATTACATTCACGTTAACGATTTGGCATCCGCTCACATTTTGGGATTAGAATATTTGCTAAATGGTGGCAAATCTGATTTCTTTAATTTGGGCAACGGTGGCGGGTTTTCGGTGAAAGAGGTGATAGAAACGGCTCGCCAAGTGACGGGAAAAGAGATTAAGGCTGTTGAGCGTGAACGGCGTCCCGGAGACCCGCCTGCTTTGGTTGGCAGCAGCAAAAAGGCGATCGAAACCTTGGGTTGGTCTCCTGAATATCCCGACATTAAGAACATTATCTCCCATGCTTGGCAGTGGCACCAAAAACGCCACTCGCAGGCATAACTATAAAGATAGAAGGCAGAATTAAAATTTTAATTCTGCCTTCTATCTTTACAGGAAATGAGTTAAAATACAATATTTTTTAGGTGCTAATTGAATTGGGAAATGAAAGAAAGTTTACCACCCATTTATTTTTATATTCCCAAAAGCCAGTGGCCTGTAGGAGATATGCCACAAATCCCCGAGGAATACGGCGACTGGATGAGTTCTTGGAACAGCAGGTACGGCCGAGGAAAGTATGACTGGACATTGCAAACTTATCTTTATTTGAAAGCAGATGGGTTGTCATGTAAACTAATAAATTTTGTGCCGAAGGAAGGAATTGTAATTTCCCATCGAGATTTTTGGTCGGACAACTTAAAACCATCTTCTAAGTTGCTGATTGTTTGTATAAAAGTAGATCGAGAACCTCACCCATATGCTCAGTTACAAGTTGTGCAAAATAATCAAGATGAATTGTTAAAGCGATCGCAATTTTTGTGGCAGAGTTATCCCCTGAGATCTTGGCTGCAATCCAAGTTAATTCCGCGCGATCGCAACCGGGGCGCTCGTTTTGAAAATGTTGCTTTTTTCGGCATTTTAGACAATCTAGCTGCTCAATTGCAACAACCACAGTGGGAGGAACAACTCAGTGCTATGGGTTTGCGGTGGGAGGTGGTAAAATGCGATCGCTGGCACGACTACAGCGAAGTTGATGTAATCGTGGCTGTTCGGAGTTTTGAGGGCAGTAACACTTTTGACTCGAAACCAGCATCGAAATTGATTAACGCTTGGCACGCGGGAATTCCAGCCATTTTGGGGCGGGAATCAGCCTATTGCCATGAGCGCAAAAGTGAACTTGACTACATAGAAGTAACTTCGACAGAGGAGGCAATTGCTGCTCTCTTTCGTCTGAAAAATGATTTTAATTTGCGCCAACAAATGGTAAACAATGGGAATATCAGAGCTCAGGAAATGGGTAATACTCAAATTACTTTCCAGTGGCGTAATTTTTTGACAAACGTAGCTGTTCCTGCCTATTACCGCTGGTGTATGGCATCACTGGCGCAGCAGCAAATATTTTTGATGCGTCGCTATCTAATTCTGAAAGCGAACCGCGTACAAAGCCAGTTAAATCAACTTTTATCTGTCAAATCACCATGAAAATTTGCTATTTTATCCAAACCCTTCAAAATCCTCACCAAATTTATCGACTGGTTCGTACCATTAAGCGAGCGATTCCTGATGCTATAATTCTGATTAATCACAACTTTAATCGATGCGATTTAGGATTGACCCCGCTTCAAGATTTGTCAGATATACATTTATTGCCAAATCAGGAGTATTTAATCCGAGGTGATTTTTATTGTCAAGTTCAACCATACTTAAATGCAGTTAACTGGTTGTTTGAAAACAATTCTGATTTTGACTGGCTCATCAATCTGACTGGTCAAGACTCTCCGACTCAACCCCTGTCAGAAACTGAAAACTTTCTCGCGAACACAGACTGCGATGGTTTTATCAGCTATTGGGATATTTTTGCTGACCCAATACCTTGGAACCGAGACAAGGGTTTTAAGCGGTATTATTGTATTTACTGGCGAATGCCAGGGAAATCGAGCTACCTTTTTTTGAAAAATTTTCAGCAATTGTCGATCGTCAAAAAAATAAATGACTTGGCTGAAATTTTATCTGACTTATGGGCCACTGGTAGGGATACCGTCCCGCTCAACTCCATTTAACAATGAATTTATTTGCTATGGGGGTCGGGCGTGGTATACTCTTTCTCGAAAGTGCGTTGAATATATCAAAAATTTTGTTGACAGTCGCCCGGAGTTTGTTGCCTACTATCAAGGAACGGTCGTACCTGAAGAGTCTTTTGTACAAACTATATTGGTGAATAGCAAAACTTTTAATTTAGTGAATGACGCTCGGCGCTACCTTGATTAGAGAGGATCAGTTGCTGGTTCTCCCCGCACGCTGACCATTCAAGATTATACCACAATTACTAATGGCAAGTTCCACTGTGATCGCAAATTCGATATGAACCAAGATGCTGAAATTATGGACAAGCTAGATGCGTTGATTGGTAATTGAGTTAATGCCCTACTCTGGAACCACTCAAACCAATAATACTTAATTTTTGATTTAATTATTATAGGGCGTCGCTGACCCCACGCAGAGAGAAAAGTGAAATTAGAAACCAAGGGATTTATCACTATATTAACCGGTCTTTACTCTTTTCAAGATTGCGTTCATTTTCTGGCGTCTGTCAGGAAGTTTCACCGCGAACCGATTATTGTTTTAATAGATAGAGTTCCTCAAATTTTATATCCTTTACTTGACGTGTTCGGAAATGTCATATTGAAACCTGCACCTTCTCACGAAAATCCTGTTTTAGCGTCGCGGCTAGCTAAGCTGGCTTTGTACGGGGAATCTCTGTTTGATAAAACTATTTATATGGATTGTGATATTTGTTTGCTGTCGCCAATAGATGAGGTTTTTGATTTTCTTGACGGGGTGGATTTGTTGGTGACGGAAGATGTGCAGCCTGCGATTGCTAAAGCTGCAAATTTATTAAGAGTTAAGCAGGATATTCTGTCAACTTTGCAGTCTGTCGGGTTGCCGCTAAATGAAAATAGCATTCAATACAATGGCGGATTTATCGCTTTTACGAAAAGCAGTAAAACTCAGGAATTGTTCACAAACTTTAAGAAATATTTCGAGTTCGTAGTTGCACATCAAAATGTGCTACTTTTAAAAGACCAGGGTGCTTTTGCGGCGGCTGTTGAATCTGTAAAACCAAAAATGACAACTTTGTCCCCGGTTTACAACTACTTGGACAAGTGGAAGGAAATTTATGCGATCGACAAACCGATTAAAGTAATGCACTGCACTTATCCTTACCGCCCTCAGTACGCGAAGAACGTGACGCGATCACTCTTTACTAGAATAGTCGATCGCACGGCTAAAATATTTTTACCAAATCAACTTAACAATCCCTGGCGTTTAAAATAATTAAAGTTTGTTGGCCAACTGCATCAAAAGCAACAAAATTCAGCCAACAATAAAAAAAAATTAGCCTCAACATATCCGAAAATTTACCGAGAATAAGTATTGCTGGCTTGAGTAACAGTCCTGGATGCCTCACTGGTTTTTTTTACCAAAATACTTCGTTGCTGCCCTTTCCCCTTGTTAAGAACCCGGTTTCTTTGGTCTGGAGCGCGCAAGTCCTCATCGCCTTGACAAAAGCTCGGTTAAGGAGGAAAATCAAACAAATGTTTTAAAAAAAATACTCAGTGAAAGTTTCATTAGTAGTGAGCGATTTGTCAGGAGGAGGTGCAATTCGTGCTTTTCTCTTAGCTCAAGTCCTTACCGAGCTTAAATGTGATGTAGAAGTTGTTGGATTTCAGTTTGGCCAGGAATTGTATGCTATTCCTCCCAGAGACATCCCGGTATGTGCGATACCGGGTAAAAAATATCCGGGGTTTTTGAGAGATACTCAAAAACTTTTGAAAAAAATAGATGGGGATATTATTTATGCAGTCAAACCTAAACCTACAAGCTTTGGTTTATCGCTACTAAAAAAACTGGCGACTCGCCACTTTATAATTTTAGATATAGACGACTGGGAACTGAGTTGGTACGGTGGAGATGAATGGAAATACAGTCCATCTTTCAAACAACTTTATCGAGATATTTTCAAACAAAACGGTCAATTGAGAGAACCCGATCATCCCCTCTATGTCAAGTGGATGGAAAGTCTAATCCACCGTGCCGATGCAGTCACCGTTGATACTGAGTTTTTAAAACAGCGTTTTGGTGGCGTATATTTGCCTAATGGCAAGGATACCGCAATGTTCGACCCTGCTAAATACAATCCTGAATTGAGCAGACAGCGTTACGGCTTGTCCGGGTATAGAATTCTGATGTTTCCCGGTGCGCCACGACCTCACAAAGGTGTTGAGGATGTTTTGATGGCCCTCGAACAGTTAAATGAGCCCGATTTAAAATTAGCGATCGTCGGCGGAAGTCCTTATGATGATTATGATGATAAACTTGTGAAACAATGGGGGCGTTGGATTGTTAAACTACCAAGGTTTCCAGTCGAGACGATGCCGTCCGTTGTAGCGGCGGCTCATGTTGTCGTTGTTCCTCAGCGAGAAACTCTCACAGCCGTGGCTCAGTTTCCGCTCAAGTTGACAGATGGCATGGCAATGGCTAAGCCTGTTTTGTCTACGCGAGTGGGGGATATTCCAACAATTTTAGGGGGAACGGGTTATTTAGTCGATCCGAGTTCTCCCGCTCAAATTTCACAAAAAATTCAATGGATATTTCAAAATTTGACAGCGGCGAATTTACAAGGAATGAAAGCTCGGGAAAGATGTGTGCAAAAATATAGTATTCAAGCAATGACACCGATACTTTCAGATATAATTGCAGGTATGTAGAGGTAATTTTAAAACGGCTCAATGGAGGAAGAAAAACTGGCTGTCATTAAAGAATATTTTGAGATGTCGTACTGTTTAGCTGGGAATGCTTCATGTCTGCCAATAAGCTACTCCTAAAATTTGCCAGACGATATCCCGGTAGGATTCTCTTAACTGTGATGCTGGGCTTTTCTGGTGCTTTATTTAACGGTATCAGCACTACTCTGATTGTACCAGTGCTTTTAAGTTTTTTAGAGGAAGTTATCGAGCTGCGCGGCGCTCCACCTCTAATTAAAACTTTGATGTATCCCTTTGAGGGACTGCCGGAAAATCAGCGCTTAATGTTGATGACTGGGGCGATTGTTCTGGCAATTTTTTTAAAAAATGTTGCCAGTTATATCAATACTTTAGTAGCTACTTCTCTGACGCGCTCTCTGACTTTTGATTTGCGAGAAGCAGGTTTGCGGTTGTTGTTAGAAGTAGATTTAGATTTTTACTCTAAAACTAAAGTCGGGGATTTAATTAATAGATTGGGCGGAGAGATTGGTCGGACTGCTAGTGCAGTTGGCACGGCGATCGGAATGTTTACTACCTCAATCACTGTTTTGGTGTTTGTGGCTCTGCTGCTTTCTATCTCGTGGAAACTGACGGTGACAGCTACAGTTTTGCTGGCGTTAGTTGCTTGGACAAATCAATATATTATTAACCGTTCCAAGCATTTTGGCCACCTGCTTTCTGAAATGTCGAAAGATTATTCGGTTAGGGTGCTGGAAACGATTACTGGGATTCGGCTGGTCAAGTCAACGGGGAACGAGGAAAGGGAGTATCAGCGGATCAAGCATTTAATTCAAAGGCGAGAACAAGCGGATTTTCAGGCTCAGGTAAATTATGCGGCGATCGCCCCAATTAACGAAGTTGTTAATTTGATAGTTATAATTTTGATTGTATTTATAGGTCGCACAATATTTGCGAATGAGATAGAGTCTATTTCTACAATTTTATTAACCTATTTATTGGTACTTTTTCGGCTAATTCCTTTAATTTCTCAGTTGAATAGCGGGCGCAGTCAATTTGCGAATACGTCGGCTAGTGTAGAGGTGGTTAATGATTTTTTGAGCTGCCAGGACAAGCCATTTATGTTGAACGGTTCTGTGCCTTACACTCAGTTGAAATCGGGAATTCATTTTAATAAAATATCTTTTAGTTATCCCCAGCACAAAAATTTAGTTCTTCAAGGAGTTGATTTATTCCTACCTCACGGCACTACTTTGGCTTTGGTAGGAACTTCGGGTTCTGGCAAGTCAACTTTGGCAGATTTACTGCCGAGATTTTACGATCCTACTGAAGGTCATATCTCGCTCGATGGCAGGGATTTGCGCGAATTTGAGCTGAAAAGTCTCAGACAAGCGATGGGTATTGTTAGCCAAGATACGTTTTTGTTTAATGCTTCAGTTCGCGAAAATATTGCTTACGCTAGGCCTCAAGCGACTGAGGAAGAAATTGTGGAAGCGGCGAAGGGAGCGAATGCTTATGAGTTTATCCAACTGTTGCCGGAGGGGTTGGATACTCAAATTGGCGATCGGGGGGTGATCTTATCAGGAGGCCAGCGTCAGAGAATTTCAATTGCTAGAGCTTTGCTGCAAAACCCGGAAATCTTAATTTTAGATGAGGCAACGAGTTCGCTGGATACGGTTTCGGAAAGGTACGTGCAAGCGGCGATCGAGAAATTGAGTTGCGATCGCACAACCTTAGTCATCGCCCACCGCCTCTCCACAGTCCAAAAAGCCAACAAAATCGCCGTGATTGATCGCGGACAAGTAGTAGAAATGGGTTCCCACGAAGAATTGCTAGCAAAAGGAGGTTACTACACTCGCTTGTATTCAGTGCAATTTGCCGAAGAAACCGCTCGCGATGAAGCTCTAATTAGAGGTTCTTACGAAATTCGCACTCGCCTGACTCCCATGATAGCTTACCTCAAATTGCTAGTAGATGAAATGGTAGACTCTCCCGAAGAAAGAGACGAGTTAATCCGAGAATCATTTCACTCGGCTGCTAATATTTTCACTACTTTAGAATTTATAGAAAAGACTATTAAGCGTCAGGCTGTTAAGAAATAGTCAGAAGAAAGAAGGAGGAAGGAAGAAGGAAGAAGGAAGAATTTAGGAAGAAGGAGCCATAAGTCATATCATGTCGGGTTGATTTACCTTTGTTCCCAGGGTCCGCCTAGGAATACATATTTGGAGGCTCTGCCTCCCCTTACCAATTACCAACTACCAATTAAGATGTCTAAATATTATGTATTTTTTACCAGAAATATCTTACCGCAACCCAATATCGCGAGCTTAGTTCAAGTTGCACACTCTGCCAATGCCGCAGCAAACCTCGGTTATCCAGCAGTTTTGGTATACCTCCGCAAAGGCTGGAGTGCTTTGAATCCGGTTGATTTGCTTTTTCCTTTTCAACCGAGGAAACCAGATGACCAACTTGCCAAAATTTACAATATTCAGGAAAAATTAAAAGTAGCAGATTTGCCCATGCCGTGGCCGATCGACCTTTGGGACAGCAAGTGGACGAGTGCGAGTACAATAGTATCAAAATACTATTTACCCATTCACCTGCTTAAATCCACTAAAATTGTCCACAGCCGCGACTGGAACTTTGTCAAAGCAGCAGTTAAAAACGGAATTCCCGCTATCTACGAACAGCACCACCACGAAGACAAAAATTTTGAACCAGAAATCGTTCGCAATCCTCTCTTTCAAATTGCTGTAACTGTTGCAGATACTGTCCGATACAGCATGATTTTGAATGGAATGCCGCCGGAAAAAGTAATTACGCTGCACAACGGTTTTAACCATTTGTTTCTCGCCCGACAAACAGAAGCTGCCCAGAATTGGCGACAGCAATTATTAGAAGATGACAGACGGCATTTAGCAGTTTATGCAGGGGGACTTTACCCGTTTAAAGGTGTTGATATGTTGGTGGATGTGGCTAAGGAATTGCCGCTGGTTCAATTTGCGATCGCCGGCGGTGATTCATCCCAAGTAACAGCATACCAGCAATTAGCCAAATCCAAGCAAGTTAACAACATTAAATTTCTCGGCTACTTGCCTCAAAATCAACTTGCTAGCTTGCTGCAAGCAGCCGATGTTTTGACTCACCCGCACTGTTTGACAGAGGCCGCGACCTTCACATCTCCTTTAAAATTCTTTGATTACATGGCATCGGGAACTCCGATTGTTGCGACGGAGATTGCCTCTTTAATGGAATTTAAATCGGGAAATATAGCAGCAACTTGGTGCGAACCGGATAACCCGCACCATTTCGCGCAAAGCATTCGAGATTGTTTAACCAAATATCCGAGGAAAAGCGAAGGGTATGCAGAAACAAGGGATTTTGTCAAGCTATTTTCGTGGGAAAATAGGATAGAGAGAATTTTAAGTTATGTGGATGACCAAGTGCGATCGCAAATCATTCCTTAATTCTCATCCGATAATTTTAAAATCCGTAGGGGCGGGTTTTACCAACAATCATCGCCTAAAATTAATAATCTCATAAACCCGCCCCGCCCACACGCAAAAACCAGATTTATTATTAGATATGAACCCAAAAATCATCGGCAGAATCACCACCTACCCCGGCATGAACCAAAGCGACTGGCTATGGCAACAAACCCCCCACAACTTCGGCAAATGGGGAAACATTCAAATGCTCGCCAACCACCCAGAACCCGACTTTTTACTGATGTATCAATTCGACTTTCCCCAACCGCCCAAAAATCAATCCTGGATCGATAAAATACGTCGCTACAGGCATCAAAACCAAGAAAATGACATTCAAGAAAAATTGCGCGGTGTCCCCACACAACGCATAATTTACCTGATCCGCGAGCCACCATTACCAGAAGTTATTGAAATTACCAAAGCTAACTACGAACAAGCCAAACTTTACTGCGGTTACGTTTCCGGGTCCGACGATTTCGCACCAAAACCCGATTATATGCCCGCGATTTGGTATCACTCTAACTCGTTTCGAGAACTCGATGAAATGCCTGCGCCGCCGAAAACTAAATCCTGTTCTTGGATTACTTCAGGTGTTAGCCGCAGCGCCAATCACCGCCACAGATTAGACTTTATCAAATTGCTGCAATCACAAGAATTGGATTTTGATCTTTACGGGCGAAACTTGCCAACTTGGGCGCGCGGGAACGGCACTATGAACAATAAATGGCACGCTGTCGCACCATACTATTACAACTTAGCTATTGAAAATTATGCCGAAAACGATTGGTATGTCAGCGAGAAGCTTTGGGATGCTTTGTTAGCTTGGTGTTTGCCAATTTATTACGGCGGTTCGGCGGCCGATAAGTTGTTGCCGGCGGGGAGTTTTCTGAGGCTGCCGAGTTTGGATGAGAAAGGAGTAGAATTTATTAAAGAGGTTTTGGCTACGCCGGATTATTGGCATGAAGCCAGGGAAAAAATTGCTGAAGCTAGACAAATCATTCTCCACGAATTGAACTTGCTCAATTGGCTGTCTAACTTTGTATCTTAGGAAATAGCGCCATGACAGAAAACCAAAATCAACCCAGAGAATACGATGCCGTCAAGGGCGGTGAATCTCAAGCGCCATTGGGTGCAGCCGTTTTAGGCGGGATTCCCGGTGTTAAGAGTCGTTTTGCTTCACCGATTGTCGAGGTGAAAATTGCTGCACTGTCTGAAGCACTGAAATATGGAGAAGCTGGCTTAGATTTAATCATTGGGGTACTGGAAGATGAATCCATGCAGGTGAAGTTTGCCGCCTATTCGCTGCTGAAGGATAAAGATGAACCAAATATAAAGCAGCAGTTACACAAGTTACAAAAATCTTTTCCTACCTTTGAGTTTGACGTGATCACAGTTAATGCTGAAGGAAAAGAAAACAGTCGTCATACTTCCTCTGCTTGCTTCTTCCCCGAAGACTTAGGAAATGGAGTTTTGCTAGAAATGGTTTATATTCCCGGCGGCACATTTATGATGGGTTCCCCGGCAACAGAGAAAGATCGAGATAAGAGCCAAAGTCCGCAGCATCGAGTAACAGTACCTTTTTTTTATGCAGGCAAATACCCCATCACTCAGGAGGTATGGGAAGCAGTGATGGGAAATAATCCATCATGGTTTCAATGTGAAAAACGTCCTGTAGAAAATGTATCGTGGCAAAATGCAGTCGAATTCTGTACTCAACTCTCGCAAAAAACCGGGAAAAAGTATCGCCTCCTGAGCGAGGCAGAATGGGAATATGCTTGTCGTGCGGGTACGACAGGGCCATTTCATTTTGGGGAAACCATTACCCCGGATTTAGTCAACTATAACGGAAACTATCCATACGCTTCGGTATCCAAAGGACTTTACCGTGAAGAAACAACGACTATGGGGAGTTTTCCTGCCAATGCCTTTGGACTGTACGATATGCACGGTCAGGTTTGGGAATGGTGCAGCGATCGCTGGCACTATAACTATAACGGCGCACCTAATGACGGAAGTTCCTGGGAAACTGGCTCACATGATTACCGAGTGCGACGTGGAGGTTCGTGGAACAGCAATGCGGTCAATTGCCGCAGTGCCAACCGCAACAGGAACTTGCTGAGCAACAGGTACTGGGGCATAGGTTTTCGCGTAGCGGTAGCGTCGGTATAGCCTTTATCCTCGTTTTCCCCCGATCGCCCTTCTCTACCATTTTACTAAATAATTCGGCGGTTGAAACCGCAACTACACAAACAAAGTCCGCCTTCGCGAGACTATAGATATGAATGGAATTTGCACGCTTGCCAACGATACAGTTTATGACCAACTAATTGCCTTGCTCAACAGTATTGAAGTTATCTTAGGCTCAAATACTCCTGTCTGTATTTATCCTTTCGACGACCAAATAGAGCAAATCAAAGCTGAAATTGTTAACCGTCCCAACGTCTTTATTTATGAAGATAGCGCCTCAATTCAGCGGTGGGATATGTTTATGCAAGCAGCAAGTCCTCAAAGTATAAACCGTAAGTACAGAATTTATGGTGGACATCGGCGTTTTTGTGCCTTTGACAACCCTTTTGATAATTTTGTCTATATGGATGCTGATACATTATTAATGAATTCACTAGACGGCATTTTTCAAAAGTTGAATGATTATGATTGTGTCGTCTACGATTTTCAATTTTATCATCCAGAGAAGGTCTATAATATTGAATCACAAAAACTGTTTAATGTTTTTGAACAGCAGCAACTTAAATCAGAAATATTTTGTTCGGGATTTTACGGTTCAAAGCGAGGTTTGTTTGACCAGGAAAAAATAGAGTGGTTATTGTCAAAACTCAAGGAAGGAGAATCGGAAATTCTTTACCAAACCGGCGATCAACCTGTTTTAAACTATATGTTTATGCGGTCTGGTATTCCGATTTATAATTTTGCTTATCATTTGCCAGACAGCGAAAGAACTGGGTCTTCTGTGACTTCAAAACATTTTGAAGAACGAGATAATATTCTGTACGATAAGGGTAATAGACTCACCTATATTCATTATATTGGAATTCCTCCAAGTATTACTGAAGCAGTGTGCCTCGGCGAAAATATTGAGTTTCCCTACCGAGATTTATTTTTACACTATCGCTACTTGCACGAACCTGAAAAGCGCCCAGTTTTTACAGCACCTTCTAGGTCATATAGTGAAAGTCCTAATTTTTTCAATAGAATTTTCAGAAAACTAAAACTAAATCTCAGAGGATAAATGTATGAATCGCGGGATTTATATTGTGGCGAATGATAAAGTGATCGAAAGTGCGATCGCCCTTTTAAACAGCATACGTCTGTACAATTGTCAAGTACCTGTTTTTCTGATTCCCTTCGACGACAATTATCAGCAAGTCGCAGCCGCCCTCAGCCGTCTCCACGGGGTGCGATTGTTCCCAAATCTGGAGTTTGTCGAACAGTTTACCAGGGAAATTGGCCAAATGTTCGATCGCAACTTTTTAGCCCTCCCCAACAAAATGCGAAAACTCGCCGCCTGGTTTGGCCCCCTTGACGAATTTCTGTACATCGATACCGATATCATCGTCTTTGAAGACATCGCAGACAACTTAAACAAACTATCAGAAGTAGACTTTTTTTGCTGCGACTACCACCACCTCAGCGAAAAACTGCGAAATGTATTTTCACCACTTGTAAAAGAACAAAATATCTTTACAGACTCACAGCTTCAAGATGTCTTCAACAGCGGTTTTTGGGCCTCCAGAAAAGGAACTATTACAGAATCGCAAATGTATGAAATTTTGCGAGAATGTTCGCAGCATCGAGAATATTTTGATTTTACTCAAAATGTCACCGACCAACCTATACTAAATTATATCATTCTTAAATTGATTTCCAAACGCTGCAATCTTGTTACAGATTCAGCAACCGAACCTGGAAGCTGGGCTGGTTCCAAGCATTTTCAGGAAAGAGATTATGTTCTTTATGACAAAGGCAAAAGGTTAAAATATCTTCATTGGGCTGGAATACCGATTAAATCTGGTAGCCCTTATTGGAAACTTTGGAAACATTATCGTTATCTCAATGAGGAAGAGGAAAAACCTAATTTAGTGCAAAAGATATTTCGATATTGGCATGATAAATAATATTCTTTGTAGTCACAAGGCGATTGAAATCGCTAGCAACGCGAGCACACAAACGAAGTCCACGCGCAATAAGAAATTAACTGGTTTACAGGCCGCACCTAGTAACGAGTAGAATTATTCAATCTAAAATCTAAAATCTAAAATCTAAAATCCGATGGCTGATGGCATTTATATTCTAGCAAACGATGTTGTGTTTGACCACTTAGTAGCTTTATTGAACAGTCTTGAAGTCAATGGGGCAAAAAATATTCCTGTTTGCATTATTCCCTATGATGATAACTTGAAAAAAGTGCGATCGCACATTTCGCTCCTACAGAATGTCACACTGTTTGACAATACCGATTCCATCGATTTTTGGGAAAAGTTTGCGACTCAAGCTTGGACATCTCACCGCAAGGCTCAACAAGTTTGGCAAGCTAAAGGTTGGGGGCAAGTTCATGGTTTGGGAATGCACCGAAAATTTTGCTGTTTTGACGGCCCTTTTGACCAATTTGTCTATTTTGACTGCGACACTCTGTTGATGGGTTCTCTAGATTACATCTATCAAAAACTTGATGAATTTGATTGGGTAGCCAACGATTTTCAATATAAATCTGACCTCAATTATGTATTTGACTTATCATCTCCCAAACTAGCAGAATTTTTCAATCTTGGTCAACTGCAATCCCAAATTTTTTGTGCTGGTTGGTTTGCTTCCAAAAAAGGTATTTTAAATAGAAATAACTCAAATCAGATGTTAGAGAAATTGACTTCGGGAGAAGCAGAAATTTTGTCGTTGCGGGGAACTGACCAACCTTTATTTAACTATTTAGTCGCCCGCAGCGGCATCTCTTTTTATAACTTTGCTTATCATCAACCTGCACGGGTAACGGGAAATCATTGGTCTTCTCAATTTGAGGTGATAGATTATGTTCTCTACGATAAAGGGCGGCGGCTGACTTACTTGCACTACATGAGTATTTCGGCTGCAAAGTTTACTCAATTGTGTGCTGGCGAAGATGTTGAGATTCCGTACCGAGAGGTATTTCTGCACTACCGCTATTTGAATTCGTCGCAAACACGACCAAAACTCACGCCTCCAAATTTGCTAGTTCGCTTGCAGAGAAATCTCAAAAGTTGGGGAAGTCAAAAAGTTAACAATTTTCAATTTAAGTGGCGGAATTGCTGGGATAGATAGCATCTAACTGTACTCTAACTGTACAAAGACTGAATCCACTCCCATTCGCGCCTTAAACCTTCTTCTAAAGCAACCTGCGGCTGATAACCTAAGATTTTCTGGGCTTTAGACACATCCGCGCTAGTGTGCCGCGCGTCTCCCCTCGCAGCTTCAGTAAAATCTATCCGAATAGGTCGATCGACAATTCTCTCTATTGTATCAATAACTTCTTTTAAAACTACCCGACTTCCCCCACCAATATTAAAAACTTCCCCCGCAGCTTCCGGAACCTCAGCCGCCGCTAAATTCGCCGCAACGCAATCGCTGATAAACGTAAAATCCCGCGTTTGCAATCCGTCGCCGAAAATAGAAATTGCCTCGTCAAACAAAATCGACTTAAAAAACTTGTGAAAAGCCATATCGGGGCGCTGTCTCGGCCCGTAAACAGTAAAATAGCGCAGCGAAGTAGTCGGAAGGCCGAAATTTTTGTAATAAAGCCCGCACAAACGTTCACCGGCTAATTTCGTAATTCCGTAGGGAGAAACCGGCTGCGGACAAGCGTTTTCATTCGTGGGAAAAGATTCAGCATTGCCGTAAATTGAAGAAGAAGAAGCATAGACAAACTTTTGCAATCTTGGCGCATCTTTGGCCGCTTCTAACAATACTTGAGTGCTGTTAATATTCCGTTCGGTATAGCTGCGAAAACCGTCGCCCCAGCTAGCACGAACTCCGGCTTGCGCCGCCTGATGAAATATTACCTTAACATCGGATAAAAGCGATCGCCAATTTTGAGACAAAATATCGCCTTCCACCAATTCAAAACCCGGATACTTTTCAAATCGTGCAATATTCTTGCGCTTGAGTTCCGGCTCGTAATAATCGTTGAACTCATCAACACCGATCACCGTCTCGCCTCGATTTAAAAGAGTTTCTACTAAGTTAGATCCAATAAATCCCGCCGCACCCGTAACAAGTAAAATACTCATTCGATTTTAGATTTTAGATTTTAGATTTTAGATTTTAAAACTTTTACACAAATTATTGCATAAGTTGTCTTCTTTTTCTTTCTCTTCCTCTGCGTTCTCTGCGGTTCAAAAAGCATCAAATAGGATAATCTTAGAGAACTATCAACCCCCTTCCTTCTGAGAAAAAGAGGTTGATAGTTAACTTTCATTGTTCAAAAGAATCCAGATCCAGCGCTTGGGAACCTCCGCGTTCTAACTCGATCAAAAGCTTACCTAGCTGAGTCCAAACTAGCCAGCCCGTGAGTAGCGTCAGTGGCAAAGCTAGGGCATAAGAAAGTAGTTTTGGGAAGCCAAAAATCTCCATCCCCGAAGCTAAAAATACGCAAATACCGCCCGCCATTCCCAGAAAAGGCATCTGCAATGGCAGCCCTTGCAGGTTAGCCAAAGTGCTAGTAGAACGATTTTTAGACCACAGTTGTACGGATTGTTTGAGAGTTGCTTCAAATGCTACACCGGAGGCGATACCTGCTAGCAGTCCAGCCGACATTAAAAAATAGGGAGGTTCTGGAAAATAATACACGAATAATTCCTTAATTTGGGTAATTGAGAATTGGGAATTGGGAGTGAGTAATTGAGAATTGGGAATTGGGAATCGGTAAAAGTAGAATTATTTTTCTTTCTTCTTCCCTCTTCCTTCTTCCTTCTTCCCTCTTCCTTCTTCCTTCTAATTAAAACCGAGTTAGCGCCGCTGCTCCTGCTGTGGAAAACTCCGTCAAAGCGCCTAGAGCAACGTTGAACAGGCGACTGGGCTGCAAATCTTCCTTGACTAAGTTCCACAGGCTGCGAACTTCTTCGGTGTGGAGGCGATCGTCCTCAATCAAAGCTAACATTAGCTGGCGTCTCAAAAACGACCCTTCCTCGGACAGCAAAAATTGCAAGCCTAGTTGTGCTGTGGGTAGCAAGTCGAAACTACGATCGGATCGGGCGATCGCGATCATGTCCTCCAACCTGTTCCACTGGAATTTGCCATCCTTGAATAATACCTCAATCAGACGCCGCCGCAGAGCCGGAGATTCTCCGTTCAACAAACGCCGCGCTACATAAGGATACGCCACCTCGACTATCTTGAAATTGGGATTCAGCGTCAGGGCCAAACCTTCTTCTGTCACCAGAGAGCGAATAATTAAGGCAAATTTCGCCGGCACCCGGAAAGGATAATCGTACATCAACTCCGAAAACTGGTCTGTAATCGTCTTGAAGTTAAAATCTGACACCTTTTCGCCGACGATATCACCTAATACAGATTCCAACGCCGGAACGATCG
Organism: Microcoleus sp. MON2_D5; assembly: GCF_036701905.1. Lineage (NCBI taxonomy): Bacteria > Bacillati > Cyanobacteriota > Cyanophyceae > Oscillatoriales > Microcoleaceae > Microcoleus > Microcoleus sp. MON2_D5. The sequence continues at coordinate 147,012 of NZ_JAUBRM010000001.1, read as the reverse complement.
GCATAATATCTGTATCTGGTGTCAAAAAGCCCAGTTTGACAAAATCCTTAGCTAACTCTAAGTAATCTTTGTTGATTAAGTGAACGACAGAATCAACCAAAGTTTCTTTAGTTGTTTCTTCCATCTGATCCATCATCCCAAAATCAATGTAAGCCATGCGGCCGTCCGCTAAGGCAAACAGATTTCCCGGATGGGGGTCAGCGTGAAAAAATCCGTGTTCCAGCAACTGTCGCAAACCGCTGCGAACTCCGACTTCAATTAAACTATCGGTATCCAAACCTGCGGCTTTAACACGTTCTATATCTGTCAGCTTGATGCCCTCAATCCATTCGAGAGTGAGAACGCAGTTTGAAGTATAGCGCCAGTAAATGCTCGGAACTTTTACTGTCGGGTCGTCGGCAAAATTTGTAGCAAATTTCTCGGCGTTCCGTCCTTCATTGAGATAATCAATTTCCTCGAACAATTTGATACCGAATTCATCGACTATTAAACAAAGGTCGTGACCGAGATTCAGCGGCAACAAGGGGCCCAACCATCCAGCGGCCCAGCGCATTAAATAAAGATCCAGGCTCAAAACTGGCAGCAAATTCGGTCGCTGAACCTTGACTGCTACTGCTTCGCCGGTGAGGAGGCGAGCTCGGTAGACTTGACCGAGACTTGCCGCGGCGACAGGTTCGGGAGAGATTTCGCTGTAGGTTTCGCTAATTTTGCGATCGAGTTCCGCTTCAATAATCTCGAAAGCGCGCACGGAGTCAAACGGCGGCAATTGATCCTGAAGTTTGATCAATTCTTCGAGAAAATCTTTGCGGATCAAATCCGGTCTGGTAGAAAGGGCTTGGCCGACTTTAATGAAAGTGGGGCCCAAGCGAGTGAGTATTTGTCGCAGGTGGGCGGCCCGTTCCGGCTGGTGTGCTGCGACTTCGTGCTGCCAACTGTCCCACAGCATCCCCAGAACGAAGCCTGCAAAAGACCAAATAACGGTAATTGCGCGCCAAATTGCTTTCCAAGGACGGTTGCGGTAATACTGAGCGATCGCTTGTGGATCGTAGCGTCTAGCCTGAGTGAATTGATACTGAGGCACTCGTTTATTTTCCTCTTATCTTCTGAAAATTACAGGTTAAATTGAGAATTGGGCATCGGCCATCGGGCATCGGGCATTAGGTATCAGGCATCGGGCATCGGGGATGGAAAGTCGAAAGTTCAAATATTATTTAGTCTTCGTTCTTCCTTCTTCCTTCTTCGTTCTTCCCTCTTCCCTCTTCCTTCTTCCTTCTTCATCATTGACCGATCGCATTGCAAGGTTTAGGCGAGCGGAAAATGCACCCGTTCGAGGCGGATTGCTAGCCTAAATTTGTTTCTTTTCATTAAATATAGTACATAAAAGTACAAGTGATCGGTCAAAATACTTAACGGCTCTCCCTGACCGCTGCACATTCTCACAACACTGCAACCCTGCAATTCTTTTCTCCTGCTGCATTTCCGTCGCTTATGCCATCGCGCCAAAGCTACCGGATGCGATCGGCTTTTGCCAAGCAATCTTTCAGCCCATAAATCGTCCGCTCTTGTTGATCCCTCGACAGTTCCGGAAACATCGGCAAAGACAAGACTTCGCGACAAACTTGCTCAGCCTTTGGCAACTGACCTGCAGAATAGCCCAAAGATTTGTAAACAGGTTGCAGGTGCAAAGGTAACGGATAGTAAACCATCGAACCGATGCCGCATTCCTGCAACTGAGCCCGCATCCAATCTCGAAAATCGCCAGAGGAATTTTGCGCCTCTTCTGGACTTGTCAGCCGGATCGTGTATTGATTCCAAACTCCTTTTGCTTCCGGCAATTCTTTGGGGACGGCAACTCCGGGCACGCGGGAGAGAAATTCGCTGTAAAGTGCCGCTTTCTCCTGCCGCTGCGCGTTCCAACTGTCGAGATACCGCAATTTAATGCTGAGAATCACCGCTTGCAGGGCATCTAAACGGCTGTTGTACCCGATTTCTTCGTAGAAATATCTAGAAGACTGTCCGTGTTCTTTGAGCATTCGCATCGAAGCTGCGAGGGCTGGATCGTTTGTCGTCACCGCGCCACCGTCACCGCAAGCGCCTAAATTTTTGGTCGGATAAAAACTGAAGCAGCCGACATGGCCGATGCTGCCGACTTTTCGAGACTGCCACTCGGCCCCGACAGACTGGGCGCAATCTTCAATTACGGCTAAATTGTGTCGAGTCGCAATTTCCATCAACCGAGTCATGTCTACCGGTTGGCCGAAGATGTGTACTGGCATAATTGCCTTGGTTTTGTCGGTAATTGCCGCTTCGAGGAGTTCGACATCCAGATTAAAAGTATCGCTGTCAATATCGACAAATACTGGAGTCGCGCCGACGGCGCTAATTGTCTCAGCCGAAGCAAAAAAGGTAAAAGGAGTGGTAATCACTTCATCGCCGGGGCCAATTTTGAGAGCTCGCAATGCCAAAATCAGCGCATCCGTGCCAGAGTTACAGCCAACGCACTCGGAAACTCCAGTGTAGTCGGCGAACTCTCGTTCAAAACTCTTCACGGCCGGGCCGCCTACGTAGCCGCCAGAGGCAAGCACTTTTTGCACCGCAGCGGTTATCTCGTCGCCAATCTGCGCGTATTGGCGGGTTAAGTCGAGGGGGGGAACATTATTCACTCTTCACACCATAAATTTCAAGCATTATCAAAGCAAATTCTTGCAGCAAAACTGTTTCTCAGAAACCTTTATTGCAATATCTTATATTTGGACACGCAAACAATCACATTATCGAAAGGGTGGGCCGGTGTTAATTGAGCTAGATTTTACAGATTTGGGTTGGGCTTTGGGGATGGTGGCGATCGCGATCGGGCTTTCGGCGTGGCAGGGATTGGGATTGGAGGGGGCGATCGCGATCGCGGCGGGGCGCACCCTGATCCAGCTAATCTTAGTCGGGTACGTGCTCGCAGTCGTATTTGACCCGGAGGGGAAAAATCCTTGGCTGGTTTTAGCAGTTTTAGCAATCATGCTGACAACAGCTAGCATGGTTGCCAGCAACCGCATCAGCAAAAAAATCAAGAACTTACTGCCCTTAGTTTGGGGTTCAATTTTTATCAGTACGGCCTTGACTCTCGCCTATACAAACTTGCTAATTTTGCAACCTGACCCTTGGTACGAACCGCAATACCTGATTCCCTTAGCGGGTATGATTTTGGGCAATGCCATGAACTCCGGGGCGATCGCCGGCGAAAGACTTGTCAGTACAGTTAATAGCAGCCAGTTAGAAATAGAAACCCATTTAAGTTTAGGTTCGACGCCGCAGCAAGCAGTAAAACAGTACCGCAAAGATGCCATCAAAGCTGGATTAATCCCGCTCTTAAATACAATGACAGTGGTAGGAATAGTAACTTTACCGGGAATGATGACAGGTCAAATGCTGAGCGGTGAGAGTCCTCTTGATGCAGCATCTTACCAGATTTTAATTATGTTTGTGTTAGCGCTAGCAACTGTAATCGCAACTCTGCTGTTGACGGAGGGATTGTCCCGGAAGTTTTTTAATCAAGATGCACAATTGATCAAATGGTAATAGGGAATTGGTGATCGTAGATGTAAATTGATTATGATTACCCTAGGGGCGGGTTCACCAATGTCTCCCATACAAATGATAAATATCATAAACCCGCCCCCCCCGTGACTTTATCGACCACAAGATCCGGTCTGGGCAGGTTTAGGGAATATCGGGCTGATCTTACTCAGCAGATCCAATGATGGGAATTAATCGTTCCTCGATTTCATCAATATAGGCTGTTAAGCCTGTATGAACACCGTTTTTTCGTAGAAGTTCCAGACTCGTCTCTTCCCAGCACTGTTGTTCGCGTTCCACTTTGCCACCTGTTAGCTTTTCGGCAACAACTTTAGGATTTCTAATGCGATCGGGTTCTTTCCATGAGTTAGATCGTAATTTGTGTGACTCATTACAAGGATTAAACGTCAATTGTGTCGTTATATCTTTAAGAATTTGTTCTTCCTCTTGATTAGATGGAATAAACCCATTCAAGACCCAGGCTTCCCGCATTCTGTCGGCTGTACCAATAATAATTTCTAATTTAGGTTGTCGATTGATGTGTGCAGAACGTGCTTGCTCAATACCTTCTCTTCGCTGAGGTTGATTGTCTAAATCCCGGATCAGGAGAACTGCTTTAATCTGTCGTGTTTTTTGAAGAAATCGTACTAAATTCAGAATTTTTATAGCTGCTGCACCATCAGCTTTTAATGCTCCATCTTTACCATGACCTAAATACCTTGGAGGACGGAATCCTAAGCTTTGTTGCAAATTATCTATAATTTGATTAATATCTTGCCAACAGGAATGTTCTGTATTTTCTTGTAAGCCACTCCAACGAAATAAATATTGAAGCTGTCCAGAGTCTAACCAATCAATTTTATCCACTAAAAGGCGATCGGCTAATTTAGTAGCGGTTCGTGCATCTGCGCTACTTTCCACAATCACCACAAACTCAATCATTTATTTCTCCTGCAACCACCCAATCTTCTCCCTCTGCATCCCAGAATTCTCCGGTGGTTAAAGTTTGTTTTGCCCATTCGACATCAGGATGTTCATCCAAGCGTTTGCAACGAGTCACACCTGAATTGTTGTTACTTAATACATGAACTTGAGAAGGAATAAGTTCATCGACAATATAAGGAGAATGAGTCGAAAAAATAATTTGTAGGTTGCTATTTTCTTGAATAATTTCCTTGAAAACAGCGATTAATTCTCGTTGCGCTTTTGGATGGAGTCCCTGTTCAACATCATCTAGTAACACTAAATTAGGTTGATTGGGATTCATCAAAACAGTCAGTAACCCGAGAGCGAGCATTGTGCCTTCGCTAATGGCATGGGCTGGAATACGCTTACCAGTATTCATGTCTAAGATAACTTCTTGCCCGGCAATTTCCTGACTTTCTTCGTAGGAGATAGACTTTCCATCGACTTCGATTAAGCGTTGGCGATTGACCATAACCTTAGCTCGCCTTACCCCTACCTCGCGTACACCTGGTACAATCCGTTTCAACATTTCCTGTAAAGATTGAAATTTATCTGGAGCTTCGTCACGAAGATAGTCTAAGGTAGGTGCTAACCCGGAACCATTGAACTCAACTCGCGGTGTAATTTCATCACTGTAAGCTGCTTTAGCAAGATTACTGGCTACGAGCTTAAGATGAACTGCGTTTCTCAAAGATTGCTGAATTGGCTCTTCCGTAGTCATTAAGGAAGTTTCAGAGATTACGTGCCTATATTTCGGGTTTTTATCGGCCTTCCATGATGCTCTAAAAGTCCACTTATGATTAACGCTTTGTCTCCAGTCATAAGCAGCTTTCCAATCATTTTTATCTCGGTGTTTCCAAAAACCAGTTGCAGTAACAGACATATTACGTTGCCCAATTGTTGTAATAAATTGAGGCGATCTTTCATGCTGAAAAATATTGTCAAATGATGAATTAGCAAGCAGACTGAGATAATGCACTGCTTGCAAAACTGATGTTTTACCCGAACTGTTTTGTCCTACCAGTGCGTGTAGGCGTGAACTATCTAAACTAAGTTCTGTATCTTTATGACTTTTGAAGTTATGAAGTTTGACCTTTTCTAGCATTGGATTGCTAATATTATTTTATACAGTTTGATTGCCGAGCTTGTAGTCTGTGTTAACGAAGTCAGGACTTACTCAAAAAGTGGTTTCACACGCTACTTATAGCGGTAAGGTGCGCGGCCCGGCGCACCCTACGTATAGAGGGCAGTTGGCGATCGCACTCCGGCTCAAGAAACCAGGTTTTTTACCTTGGGTGCGGGCTGCAATGAGGTATTTTGGTTAAAAAACCCGGTTTCTGGCCATCCGTGCGTCGAGGACTAAAACAGCGAACAAGGCCAAGGATAAAAATAGGACGATCGCACTTCAACGCACTTTAACGCGCTACTTCGGTTCGTGACTCCCAATTCGCTGGCCTTCGCTATCGTACACCTGCATCGGGATTTTGGCGTTTTCGGCGATCGCCTCCAAAGCTTTTTGCAATGTTTGAACGTGCTTTTCTACAGCTTGACGAGTCTTAGTAGCATTGTTGTTGTTCGCTTGGATGAAAGTTTGTTGCAGTTTCTGCACGTAACCTGGAGTCATTTGCACCGCAATCAAATCTTTGCTAACAGTATAGTCGCAAATCTTGGGGTTGCCTTTACAAGTTCTATCTAAATCTGTGCGGGCTTTTTGCAGGTTTCTTTCTTCCTGCAACCTTACTTCTGCTTGCTGCAAGGAAGTTTTGTAGGAAGCGATCAGCGGTTGGGCTTTCTGGGAATAGGAAGTTGCCGCCGGCACTTGCTCCGCGTAACTCAAAGCTCTCCGCCAGTATTCAGATGCTTTAAACCAGGCGTTTTTGCCTTCAAAAATTTGAGCTTCCGCTGCTAAAGTCACAGCTTGAGTATACGCATTTTCGGAAATTCCTTCGACATTTTTGCGCTCGCGAGCTTCTGAAAGTTTGGTTTCGTATTTGGGAACTAGCAGTTTAGCTTGTTGGTAAGATGTCGTGCTCGTGGGAATTGTTGATAGGATGTCTAGGGCTTCTTCCCAACCTGATTGCACTTGATCCCAAGTCTCGGCTGTGTGAGCTACTGCTTCGCGAGCTTCTGCTATTTGGGCTGTACTTTTGGCGGCGAGCAGCGTTTTTTCGGCTTGTTTCTCTGTGCTTAACTGCCGATTTCCAGTTGCTAAATTTTTCCGGTATTCTTTTGACTTTTTCTGAGCAAAGGGATAAGCTGGGCTGTCTGGGGGGATTTCTGCGAGTTCGGCGATCGCACTTTGCCACAGAGCTTGCGCTTCCTGGCCGTCCTCGGCAGAATAAGGCGGATTTTGGGTTTTCTGGGCTGCTGACTGTGCGAGGCGCGCTGCATCGATCGCAGAGTTTAAATTCTGATTTTGCTTCCGGTAGTTTTCCAGGGCGCTTTGAGCTTCACCGCGATGAATTGACCAGGAGGGAATCGGTTCCAAAAGGGCGATCGCCTGTTTTAACTGTCGCTGCGATTCTTGGGGGCTGTTGGCAACTTTTGACGTTTTCAGAGTCTTCGTCGAATTCTCGCTCAACTGTTTGGCATCAGCTAATGCAGTACATTCTCCGATGACGCAGGGGCGGCTCAGCATATAATAACCGCCTGCCAAAATTAGCGCCGCCATGCTGACCATTCCTGCTGCAGCCAGCATCGCAAACGGTGAATGCTTGGGTTTTTGGGCAACTGTTACCGCTTCCATATCCAGCGGATTGAAGGGATTGTCGGCAATATCTACCGGTATTGCAGCTACCTTAAAGGCGATCGGCTCGGAATTGCTGGAACTCTCAGACAAATTGGGGAAATATTCTTCATCCCACGCATCTTTCCCATCCGTTTCTAACGGTATCTCCTCCTCTACATCCGCCGTCTGGGCCGCATTTTCTGTTAAGACTATCCCGGTTTCTTCTGGGGGGGGATTCTCGGTTTTTTTGAACAACTGCACTGTTTTGGGTCTTGACAAAACAGGGTTGTGCATGGTAAAAGAATGGAAAGCATAAGGCTGTTTTTGCCCGGTAATTTTTAGGCAAAGTCCAATCTGTTGAATAGATTCTGGTTCTATTTCGAGAATTGCTGCTTCTAGCACCGCAAAAGTCGGTTTGGCTTTGAGAACTAAACTGCGCGGGTGTTCTCCCACAACCGTTAAAGATTCATCTCGAAAATCGCAACTAATATAAAGGGGTAATTTTTTAAATCCGGCTGCTTGCAAGTGCTGCTGCAACTTTACTTCTAGAATTTGTGCGTTGCTTTGTCGCGTTGCTACTGTCATATTTTCTCCTCTGTCCGATCTCACCACTTTCGATTTTAGATTGTGAATTTTAGATTTTAGATTGCAGAACTGTCGGGATTTTTGATGGGTTTGAACTTTGGCACCGATTCATTCCAAATCTTAACTCTTAAAATTCAAGTTGCAACAAAATCTTAACTCTCAAATCTCAGCTTGCAAAGCCTGCCCATAACTTTCGCTGTAATAAACTTGAGTCACGTCAAAACGTCCGCCATATTGTTTGAAAGGTTCTGCTGCATAACCAAGTGGCAGCAAACAGCAAACATCTACTTCTTCGGGAATTTGAAAGGCTTCTTTCACCTTAGCGCTGACAAAACCTTCCATCGGACAACTGTCTACCCCAAAACTTTTAGCTGCAATCATTAAGTGGGCTACTGCGAGCATTGTATGTCTGTTTGTCCAAGCTTCTAGGGAGTCGAAGCAGGGACGGTGCTCGAACAATTGCGGGATTGCTTGGCGCATATAACCGGCTAAATTGTCATTCATTGCGCCTGTGGTTTTGCCCAATTCGATGACGGCTTCGGTGTTTTCGGGCCCGGCGGCGCGTCGATCGCCACAACAGATTAATACTACTGGGGCTTCTACCACTTGGCGCTGATCGAAGGCGCAAGTTTTTAATTTTTCTTTGCTGGCTGGGTCTTGAAGTACGATAAACCGCCAAGGCTGCAAATTGTAACCAGAGGGCGATCGCACTCCCAATCGCAAAATCTCTGCCAATATTGCTGGGGGAATCGGATCGGGTTTGAAGCTGCGGGCGGCGCGGCGGCTTTCGATCGCGGTTTTAACATTAATTGAAGGTTGGATTTCAATTGTCATGGGTAATTGGTAATTGGTAATCGGTAGTTGGGCATTGGCATTGGGCATTGGGGTTGGGGTATTGGGGATTGGGATGGGTAACTTAAAAAAGTTGAATTGTTTTTCTTCCTTCTTCCTTCTTCCCTCTTCCTTCTGCCTTCTTCCTTCGTCATCCCAAGCCCAACTCGCGCTTGAGCAAATTAATTGACTTAGATCCGATGTAATTTTCGGAGCATATCAGTTGCGGGGGACGAATAATATCTTCTCTAGCCGCATTGATGGCAGCTTTTACTGTAGCAAAACTCGGTTGGTCGCAAAAAATTGTTCTGGCCGATCGCACGATCGAGTTAATCTTGTAGGCGTCTGACAGCAATGCCGTCATCACCAGCAAATCCTCTCCCCGGATGCTGTGGATGATGACTTCGGTCGATCGTAGCATTCCCGGACTCAGGCTGACGAGACCCAAATAGCTGTCTTTGGGCAAACTCCCGACTAGCTGGATTTCCTGGCTGTAGTCGTAGATGTCTACGGGAATAACTCGCACAGAACGCGGTGCCGAAATCGATTCTGCTTCTCCGATAAAATATCGACTCGTAATCACAGTTCCCGAAGAGATTTGATCCAAAAAAGTACCTAGCTGTTCCATCGGCACTAACTGTATGGGAATGCGAAGAGCTTGTTCGAGTTCTTTCGCCATCAGTTCACCCACGCCGATGTCTTCTGTGGGGGCTGTGACGACCACTCGGGCGCTGCACCTGAGCCGCCAGTCAATTTCGGCCAAAAGTAATTCCCTCGCTTGGTTGAGCGTACAGCCCTGTCCCAGCAGTTGATCGATACTTCCTTGCACTATTTTATTGGCCAGGGGATATTCTTCGAGGATCGGAGATTTGAGTTTGTTGCCGCCTTCGTTGCCTAGGGCGCGGACGTAAATGCCCGATCCTGCTTGGGCTTCTACGAGTCCGGTATTTTCGAGCTGGCGGTATACTTTGCTGATGGTGTTGCGGTGCAAACCCGTCTGCATGGCTAGCTGTCTGGTGCTGGGCAAGCGGTGTCCGGGCGGAAATTGTCGCGAGGCGATCGCAAACCTGATTTGATTGAATAGTTGGGTGGATGCGGGAATATCGCTATCTGTTTGAATATGAAATTGAACCATTATTAAAGGCTCCCACGACTTCAACTTAGTATTTTTATAACGTTGAGTACCGCGCATAGGATTGCTCGGATATCTCTGTCTATAGCATAATCTTATTTGGCCGATCTGCTGCAGCCGTTCTGCCACAGGACGATCGGCCCGAAGAAGCGATTAATCGCAGCCTCGGGAGTTTCCCTCAACAATCAGGTACTGTCAAGTCTTAGTTTTATTTACTCTCAGATTTTGAGATCGCTTGCTATTTTCCGGCCCGTCAGCAAATAAGTTTGCATTTCCCCTTTACCTTTAATCTCGATCTCGCCACGATCTTCAAATTCATATTTATCCTGCAGCAACTCATAAGTATAGTGGCTGACTTGAATGCGACCTGTTATGCCGTGAGATTCCATGCGGCTGGCTGTATTCACTGCATTTCCCCACAAATCGTAAATGAATTTTTTAGTACCGATTACCCCCGCTACCACCGGCCCGCTATTAATCCCGATGCGGAGGTCAAATTTCGCGTCTAGCTTCACATTTAATTCCTTAATTGCTGCTAGCATATCCAGCCCCATTTCGGCGATCGCCTCTGCGTGGTCTGGACGTTCAATGGGAATACCGCCTGCTACCATGTAAGCGTCCCCGATCGTCTTAATTTTTTCTAACCCGTGCTTCTCACTCAGTTCGTCAAAAGCTGAGAAAATTTCATTCAGCAAGTACACTAATTTAGTTGCAGACATGGTGGTAGAAATTTGGGTAAAATTCACCAAGTCAGCAAAAAGAATTGTTGCTTTTTCAAACTTGTCAGCAATCACCCCCGGTTGGTACTTCAACCTGTCGGCGATCGCTTCGGGCAAAATATTTAGCAGTAACCTTTCAGTTTTTTTCTGTTCTTTCCTGAGTGCAGCTTCCATCTGCCTGCGCTTGGTTATGTCGTGAAAAAACACAGAAATGCCGTCGTGAGAAGGAAAAACCCGGACTTCCACCCACACTTTCAAGGGACGATAATATTGTTCAAAAGCCACACCAACTTGTTTGGCTACAGCTCCATGATACTCTTCATAAAAATCCGAATTCACTAATTCGGGAAACTCTTCCCAAAAATTTTTACCATAAAGTTGTTCCGGGGAGCGCTGCCAAAATTGCCCTGCTTTGTAATTGACGTAAGTAAATCGCCACTGGGTGTCTAAAGCAAAAAAAGCATCGCTCATTCCTTCTAAAAAATTGACAATTTGCTCGTCTGTAGAACGCAGTTTTGCTTCTACTTGTTTGTTCCTGATCTGTGCGCGCTTTAATTTAGTCAGATTTATTCGCAACTCCATGTGGTTAATAATTTGCCGTCCTAAAGTCCGCAGCGCTTCTAGCTGTTGTGGGGTGAGAGTGCGAGGAACTGTATCTATCGCGCACAAAGTGCCTATAGGGAAACCGTCAGCAGTTACTAGCGGGGCTCCAGCATAAAATCGAATATTTGGATCGGAAGTTACTAACGGATTGCCGGCAAAGCGATCGTCTTCTAGAGCATTCGGTACAACTAGCAATTCGTTGGGATTTAAAATAGCGTGGGCGCAAAAAGCTAACTCTCTCGGAGTTTCTGGCGCTTCCAGACCGACTTTTGACTTAAACCACTGTCTGTTAGAATCTATTAAGCTTACTAAAGCAATAGGAGTGCCGCAAATATAGGATGCTAAAGCTGTTAGGTCATCAAAAGCTGCTTCGGCCTCTGTATCTAGAATGTCGTAGCGGTGAAGTGCTTCTAGCCTCTCTTCTTCGTTGCTGGGCAAAGGCGCAGCCTGCATCGGCGGCGGGTATACAGGTTTGCGAATAATGCGCGCAAGTCTCAGTGCTGCGAATTTTTGGACTTGCGTCGCCAGCCTTTCAACTAGCATCAAAAGACCTATTTGCCAAGCTTTATTCATATTTTTTTATCTTTTCTCACACTTGATGGAACTGCGGGCGATCGATCTAATTCGATGAATACTTATGCACTTACTGCAACTAACTCCTCAATCTCCAGAGCTTTTGTTGGCAATTTCGCTGTCAATACTTCTGTGCCCCCTTCGCGGACAAGTATATCATCTTCAATCCTGATTCCCCGCACGTCTGCGAATTTTTCCAACTCGTCCCACTTAACAAAATTTTTATATTTGGCACGATTTTCAGAGTTATTCAAAATTGCCGGAACTTGATAAAATCCCGGTTCGATCGATACCAGCATTCCCGGACGCAAAACTCGATTCAACCGCAAAAATCCCAACCCAAACCGACTGCTTCTTGTTCTTCCTTCTTGATAGCCAGCCAAATCTCCTAAATCTTCCATATCGTGAACATCCAAACCAATTAGATGTCCGATACCGTGCACAAAAAATAGCGCGTGAGCGTCCATCTCTACCAAATCTTCAACATTGCCCCGCAAGATGCCCAAATCAACCAATCCTTCCGCCATAATCCGAGCAGCTAATAGATGAATATCTTGATATTCCACGCCAGGACTAATTCTCTCAATACAAGCATCGTGCGCTGCCAAAACTACATCATAAATCGCTCTTTGAGTCGGAGAAAACTTGCCCGAAACCGGCCAAGTGCGAGTCACATCTGCCGCCCATCCCGTTGATGTTTCCGCGCCGACATCTGCTAACAGCAAATCTCCTGTTTGTAGGGAATTGTGATAATGTTCGCTGTGCAAAACTTCTCCATGTACTGTAACGATACTGGGATAGGCATAGGTCATATTTTTGGAGATGATGACACTTTCCATTGCAGCGCGCACCCCTGCTTCAATTTGAGCATTTCGAGTTGCCGCCATCCCCGCTTTGTGAGCTTCTACAGTAACAGCCGCAGCTTGACGCAATTCGGCCAAACTGCCTGCATCGTGGCTCAGGCGCAGAGATACGATCGCCTGAGTTAATTCTAGGTCGATTCCGGTTGGCGAGTTGGGCCGTGCAAGAGGGCGATCCAGAATTTGAGACTGTTGCAACTGAGTCCAAGAATCCTGAACGGCGATCGTTGCTGCATTTGTCGCTCGCGCTTTCAATTCGGCCATTGGGAAAGCAGCATCAGCCCCCATTAGTTCGGCAATTTCTGCTCTTTTCGGCATTTCTCCGTGCCAAAGCGTGCTGCTAGCAGGTGCCTCATCTAAGAACAATTCTAGTTTCCCCGATTCTAAGCGAATCGCAGCATTTTCTAAGGGCAAACCAGCAAAATATAGAAAGTGACTGCTGGCACGAAAGGGATAAGTAAGTGCCGGATAATTGCGAGGAATGCTGCGGCCAGACCAGAGAATTACCGGAAAATTAATTAAACTGGCCAGTTTTTGCCGCCGTTGCTGTAAAGTATTAGTTAACAAATCATAACCTTGTGTAATTGTCATGGGTAGAAACCGATAAGTTTGAGTTGGGTTTGCAGTCAGCGGGAAGTTTTTGCATTCTCGGCATTAAAGCACTAAAATTCAGACTGCCAAATTGGCAGACATTTTTGAGAAAACTCTCATCTTTATCTGATTTTTTGCTAGCATTTATAGGCTGTCTTTTTTATAGTCTTTGTCGTCATCGCCGGGATGATTTGGTTAAGCAGTAAGCCTGAGCCACAGACAGGAAAAAAAGGCTGAAAGTGCTACTGGGCAAGCAATTAGCAGAAATGTCACAACACCTGCAATTAATCAAATTCCTCGATCGGGTTTTTGTTGATTGGGTGACGTGAGCGATCGCCTATATTGACGGTTTGATCTTTGAGAATTTAAAGTATAAGTAAAATTAACTGAAAAAACATGAAAATTTCTCATAAAGCTCCTCAAACTTCTGTGCAAGTACGCGACTGGCCGATCGCACACTTACCGGGATTGAGCAAGGAAAACCAATCTCAACTAGAAGAGTGCAGCATCACCACAACCGGGCAACTAATTCGCATGACCAAAACCCAGGCGGCGAAAGTGTTGCTAGCCAATCAATTACAGATTAACATTCAATATGTTAATAAATGGGTAGCGATGGCAAATTTGGCTCGAATTCCGAGTGTAGGGTGTGAGTATTGCGGGCTGTTACTTCACGCCGGCGTTGCTTCGCCGGCTCAATTGGCTCAAATGCCCGTGGAGAGATTGCACCAACAAGTTTTAAGGCTGCACGTAGCGACAATGCAGCGCAATGACTTGACTCCTTCAGTCGATCGCGTGCAAAAATGGGTTCAACAAGCTAGATTAGTCAGTAGTCAGTAATCATTAGTCATTAGTCAACAGTCATTATTATGTCAATTCAAGTTTACGGAATCCCGAACTGCGGCACCTGCAAAAAAGCTTTCCAGTGGCTCAAAGATAGCGATGTTAATTACGAGTTTATTAACACAAAAGAACAGCCACCGGCTCGCGCCACAATTCAAAGCTGGGTAGCTGCTTTGGGTTTTCAACCCATGCGAAATACTTCCGGTCAATCTTACCGCGCTTTGGGCGACGACAAGAAAAATTGGACGAGCGAACAGTGGGTGGAGGCTTTTGCTAAGGATGCGATGCTGCTGAAACGTCCTCTTTTCGTTAAAGATGGAACGGCTGTTTTAGTAGGCTTCAAAGAAGACGCAATGAGAGAAAAATTGGGGCTTTCAAAGGGCTGAGTTCAGCCTGTTGTTCGCCGTAAAAACTTAAGTTCGCCCATATCATCCGAGAAACCCCAACGCTCGTAAAACGGCATCATGTTCGGCAAACAATTAAGATAAAAATGCTCGACACCTTGCAGTTCGGGATGAGTTAAAACTGCATCCATCAACTTCGCACCCAGTCCCATCTTTCTGTGTGTCGGCTTGATAATGACATCAAAAATCATTGCTCTGTATACGAAATCGGTGATGACGCGGGTAATGCCAATTAGCCGATCGCTCTCATCGACCAAACCAATGATAACATCAGTAGAAGCCAGCATTTTCACCACACCCTGCCGCGTCCGCTTGTCGCTCCAAAACTCGTTTTTGTACAAATTCATCAAGTCGGAAACCTGGCTTTCGGTCAAAGTTTCGACAATTCGGTAGTTATCCATTTTATCGGTCATACTCTACTTTACCGTAATCTAGTTTAATTGCGCGATCGGCTAAATCAAAATAGCGATCGTCGTGACTAATCACAAAAACCGTTTTCCCCCGCCGCTTCAACTCCGGTAGCAACTGCTTGTAAAAAATATCCCGGAAAAACGGGTCTTGATCCGAAGCCCATTCATCAAACAAATAAATCGGTCTATCTTCCAAATACGCCGTCAGCAAAGCCAGCCGCTTTCGCTGTCCCTGAGACAAAGCCGTAGTTGACAAAACTCCATCTTTCACCTGAACTTTATTTTCCAAATGAAACTCTCGCAAATATTCAGCAGCCTGCTTGTCCAAATCGTGATTAGTCATCCCCAAAAGCCTTTCAAACAGATAGAAATCCGAAAAAATCGCAGAAAAATGCTGCCTGTACCACTCTCGATTTTCCTCAGTAATTGGCTGACCATCGAGGAGAATTTTTCCCGATTCAGGAATGTACAAACCAGTGATTAACTTAGCTAAAGTAGACTTCCCGCTGCCATTCCCGCCAATTATAAACACCAATTGACCGGGCTGAAACTTCAAATTTAGCTCTCCCAAACTAAAATTGCTGTCTTCTTTTTCTCCCGGATAGCTGTGAACTACTCGATTTAACTCCAGCGTCGCCCACTCAGCAGTTTGAATCGGTTTAACCGTTAAACTTATCTCAGCTTGACTCGCCAAAGCCAATCCCATTCTCTCTATCTTTTCCACAGAAGTATTAGCACGAAAAATCGCCGGCAACCTTTGCAAAATATTCTGAAACGGAGACATTAAATAGGTACTTGTCAGAATGTAAGCTGACAAAACAGGTGTAGACACTGGCACAAATTTCGGCAAAGCAAACAGCAGCAAACCCATCAACATAAAAAATAGCAACTGACCCACTCCAATCGCAACTGCACCAGTATTCAAAGCAGTCACGTTATAATGGCGGGAAGCATCAGCACTCACCTGCAATTGTTCCGTAAAAAACTCTTGGCGGCGCAAGGAATGCAGTTTAAGTTCCTTAATTCCATCAGTAATACTGCGAAAATGCTTAAACAATATATCTTGTTCTTCTCTGGCTAAATCGAAGAATTTCCGCATTTTGCTGAGCAACAACTGCACCGTGCCAATCATCAGCACCAAAAAACAAAAGACAACAACAAAAACCGTACCCGAAATCGTGCTTAAATAAGTTAAGCAGCCCACGACAACGGCGATATCAACACAGAGAAAAGGAATCAAAAATATAGTATTAGAAAGCGTTCCCACATCATCAGTCAGAGTTGCCAGCAAGCGGTTAGCGCCCAACTCTTCCAAATTCCGCAAAGGAGTAGACAAAATGCCACGGCTCAAACTCAGCCGCAGATTGTAAACAGCTTCTTGAGAGAGATAAATTAACAAAAATTGGGATACAAAGCCACTCAAAAGAGCCAAGATGGCTAATCCCGCAAAATACCAGACTAAATTACCATTGGAATTGTCGCTGATTGCACGGTTAATTAGGGAAATTAACATAGCGCTGCAACCGCCGCTGATTAAGCCTGTGAGTATGGCGATAGAAACATTTAACCACGAAGCCTTTAACAGTAACCAAATTACATTCATCGTTTACCTCTATAATAATTTTATGTGCTTTCTAGAACAGGCAAGATGCCTGTTCCACAAGAAAATTTACTTGTTGTGGAACAGGCATCTTGCCTGTTCCTAAATAGGTACTTGACAAGGTGGCAACATCTCAAATACAACCAGCTCATAAATATCACTCATTGACATTTCTACTTCCAATGAATCGAATAAAACTGTTGCTGTTTCTCCCTCCTATTCTCGAAAAAACCACTCATTAGATGCAGTTTTAAGATACTGTTGGACTAAAATTTCGTAGGGGCTGACTAATAGATATTCCCGGAATTGAGGAATCTATAGATAAAACCGAAACTTATCTTCTCTATTAACATCCTCGCTATACTTAGAAAGCACTTCTACAATCAACACAGGATTTAGTATTTCATCATTCCGTCCTTCCGTGAAAACTGGCTCTCCTTCAATCACCATCACATCCGGGTAAGTTCCCCGTCGATACCGAGGAATCCACAACCCCAAATCGCTGATAAATACTTTTGCATTCTTCCCCCGCAAAGCAGTATGCAAATAAGCACAGATATTGCCTTTAATCTGGCTGCGATTAATCGTGCTGCCTGCAATTGGTACAATTTCTCGATCGCGGTATTCATTTCTAAACTCAGCAGTTTCCTCTAACTCCCGGTACTCATCTGGAGTATAAAACTTTTCCTTACTTTGTACTAACATTATTGCCTCTGTACTAACTTTTATCTGCGTTAATCTGTCTACATCTGCGGTTAAAAATCATAATTAACAGTATATCACACCAAAAAATAAACGCCCAACTGCAAAGAGTCAGGCGTTTTCCACTATTTCACAAACAGGAAAATTTAATCCTGGCGAGACACCAAATTCGATTCAATTTTCGCACCCGCAACAGGTTGCACATGACTCAATGCCGACTGCAACATGGGAGTTTTGGTAATAGCATCATTAGCCAAGTTAAACAAAGGGTTCGACAAAATTCCCGCCAATGTGGTCGCAACCAAGGTGAGTACAACGCTGACTTGCAAAGGCCGCAGTCCCTGAAGGTTCCAGCGAATTTCGGGATAATTTTTTACCGCGTCTGACATTTCTTGAGGTTCTTTTACTACCATCATCTTGACAACGCGGATGTAGTAGTAAATCGAAACTACGCTGGTAATTAATCCCAGAATAACTAAGCCGTAAAGTCCTGCTTGCCAGCCAGCCCAGAACAGATAGATTTTGCCGAAAAATCCAGCCAGGGGCGGAATTCCACCGAGAGAAAGCAGGCAAATACTTAAGGCTAAAGTTAACAGCGGGTCTTTTTGGTACAAACCCGAGTATTCGCTAATTTGGTCGGTTCCAGTCCGCAGCGAGAACAGGATGATGCAGGCGAAAGCACCCAAGTTCATAAACAGGTAAACCAACAGATAAAATATCATGCTGGAGTAACCGGCTTCTGTTCCTGCAATCAAACCCAGCATTACAAAACCGGCTTGGGCGATCGACGAATAAGCCAAAAGCCGCTTCATGCTAGTCTGGGCGAGGGCCACCACATTCCCCAACACCATGCTGAGAATGGCTAAGGCCGTGAATACGAAGTGCCACTGTTCGGTAAGTGCGGGGAAAGCACTTGTTAACAAGCGGATTGCTAGGGCAAAACCGGCTGCTTTGGAACCGACAGAAAGGAAGGCAACAACGGGTGTAGGAGAACCTTCGTAAACGTCAGGAGTCCATTGGTGGAAGGGAACCGCAGAGATTTTGAAGGCGATTCCGGCGATCGCAAAAACCAAAGCAATCACCAAACCGAGAGATTGACCTTCATCCACAGTAGAAAGGTTAGCCGCGATCGTACTCAGCTTAGTTTCGCCGCCAGACAACCCGTACAACAGCGAAAGCCCGTACAGAAACACCGCCGAAGAAGACGACCCAATTAACAAATATTTCAAAGCAGCTTCATTGGAACGCGGGTCGCGTTTTGTGTAACCCGTCAGCAAATAAGACGAGATACTCAGAGTTTCCAACGAAATAAAAATCATCACCAATTCATCAGCGCCGCTGAGGAACATTCCCCCCAAAGTAGCGGTCAGCAAAATGCCGATAAATTCCGCTAAAGCAGTACCCGTTTGCAGTACATAGCGGACGGATATCAAAATAGTGACAGCCGTACTCAAAGCGATAATTCCGCGAAACACCAAACTCAAGGCATCGCTGTTAAAACCGCCCAGAAACGAGATGGTATCCGTGTTATCCCACTGCAAACACAAGGCAGCGACGGCGGCCAACAAACCCGCAACGGCAACGTAGGGAGTCCAAGCCGAGGAACTGCGGCCTACGATTAAATCGCCGACGAGAACCACCAAGAGGGTGATGATGACAATTCCCTCTGGCAAGATAGTTCCAGCATTTAGCTGGGCAGCAAGAGTAGCAAAATCCATATTTTCAGGCAGGTTGGGTAGTACAAGCCGCAAAGGCTGTAATGGGCTGTGAACTTGTAAAAATTCTTTACCAAACACAGATTGTAGCGGATTACAGCTTCGCGATCCCAGTTGGGCGGGTGTTTGTTGCCGGAGAGTTGATACTCGGTAGCGGTTTTGCATACATTTGCAGGCATTGTAGAGATTGCCGGCTGATGTCACCTAGGACGAGAGTCGCGATCGACCATAACTGCCACAATGTAGAAAGTTACACCTCATCTGTTGCACCATTGTCAATTAGTCTTTTAGGAACAGGCAAGATGCCTGTTCCACAAGAAAATTTATCTTTTGTGGAACGGGCCGGAGAGCCCGTCCTTGAGAATGGTGCAAGATGTGAGTTAAACCCGTAATTCGGCATGACTGACTCGCTAAGCGCCTACAAACAGCAGACTTCCAATGGCTTCAACAACCGCCCCGACTAGGAAAATGAATTTCATAAACAAGCTGCAACTCGGTTAGTAAAATGGGTAAAAGTGCGATCGGGCAAGCTTGTTCTAGATATAGCCACCGCAACAGGTTTAGCAGCGATGGCCGAGGATGCACTTAGGTTGATCGGGTTCAATAAAATATCAGTTGCCTTTTCTACACCAGGAATGCTCTAGCTAGAATGTCTAAACTACTCAATTACATCTGTATATTTATTATTACCTGCTGGCTGCTGTTTGCTTGTCATTCTTCGCAACCTTTAAAAGTAAAACGTCCTCCCCTGAAAGTATCTTTGGTCCCTTTTGTTAGCTATACACCTCTGATCATTGCTCAAGAGAAAGGATTCTTCAAAGCGCAAGGGGTAGACGTGGAACTGAGGTATGTAAACTACTCACAATTCCAAGACGCGGATTTCAGTGCAGGCAAGTATGATGGGATCGGATTGACCTTGGGCGATTTGGTGATATTGAGTGCCACAAATCCTGATATGCAAGCTG
This sequence comes from Microcoleus sp. MON2_D5, assembly GCF_036701905.1. Taxonomy (NCBI): domain Bacteria; kingdom Bacillati; phylum Cyanobacteriota; class Cyanophyceae; order Oscillatoriales; family Microcoleaceae; genus Microcoleus; species Microcoleus sp. MON2_D5. Next base: position 127,218 of record NZ_JAUBRM010000001.1, on the reverse strand, counting down.
TGATGGTTTTGGATGAATCGACAGGTGCAGATGTGGTAGTCGCGCAATCGGAGATTAAAACAATCCCTAATTTGAAAGGAAAAAAGCTCGGTGCAAATCTAGGCAGCTTTAGCGAGGTTTTCGTTACTGAGATGTTGAAAGCCTCTAAACTGACGAGCGATGATGTTAGCCTGGTTAAAGTCGAGCCTTTAGAAGTTCCCAATCGCTTACAAAACAATGCTATCCAAGCCGGGCACACTTGGGAACCGCATCTTTCTGAAGCATTAAAATTAGGGGCGCATATCCTGTTTACAAGCAAACAAACCCCAGGCTTAATTTTAGATTTGGTAGCGTTTCGGGGTGAGGTGATACGCGATCGCCCCGAAGATATTCGCGCCTTTGTGCGAGGCTGGCTTCAAGGCTTGTCCTATTGGGAAGCAAATATTCCCGAAGGAAACGAGCTCGTGAGCAAAGCGTTGAATATGCCAATCAAGACAAGCTCTTTCGAGGGAATAGACCTCACTGACCTTGCAGAAAATCAAAAGTTCTTTCAATCAGACAGCCCTAATTATATCTACAAAACTGCCCAGAAATATGCCGACTTTTTTATTCGCGCTGGCAATGTGACGCGCCTTCCCAATCTAGAAACCTTGTTCAATTCTTCTTTCTTAACCCCCCCCTCCTAGTCTGAAACCATGAAGCGCTCCTTTTTCAACAGCATCTTTATTATTATTACCTGCGGGCTGCTGTTTGCTTGTCATTCTGTGGAATCTCTAAAAGTAAAACGTCCTCCCCTGAAAGTAAGTTTGATCTCTTTTGTTGGCCATAGACCGGGCCTCATTGCTCAAGAGAAAGGATTCTTCAAAGCGCAAGGGGTAGACGTGGAACTCAGCTATGTAGACTACTTACAATTGCAACAAGCGGATTTCAGTGCAGGGAAGTATGATGGAATTGGATTGACCTTGGGCGATTTTATGATCTTGAGTGCCACATATCCTGATATGCAAGCTGTGATGGTTGTGGATGAATCCACAGGTGCAGATGTGGTAGTCGCGCAATCCGACATTAAAACAATCCCTAACTTGAAAGGAAAAAAGCTTGGTGCAAATCTAGGCGGCTTTAGCGAAGTCTTCGTTACTGAGATGTTGAAAATCTCTAAGCTGACGAGCGATGATGTTAGCCTGGTTAAAGTTGATGGTTTAGAAGTTCCCAATCGCTTACAAAACAATGCTATCCAAGCAGGGCACACTTGGGAACCGCATCTTTCTGAATCATTAAAATTAGGGGCACATATCCTATTTACCAGCAAGCAAACCCCAGGCTTAATTTTGGATTTGGTCGCGTTTCGGGGTGAGGCGATACGCGATCGCCCCGAAGATATTCGCGCCTTTGTGCGAGGCTGGCTTCAAGGCTTGTCCTATTGGGAAGCAAATATTCCCGAAGGAAACGAGCTCGTGAGCAAAGCGTTGAATATGCCAATCAAGACAAGCTCTTTCGAGGGAATAGACCTCACTGACCTTGCAGAAAATCAAAAGTTCTTTCAATCAGACAGCCCTAATTATATCTACAAAACTGCCCAGAAATATGCCGACTTTTTTATTCGCGCTGGCAATGTGACGCGCCTTCCCAATCTAGAAACCTTGTTCAATTCTTCTTTCTTAACCCCCCCTCCTAGTCTGAAACCATGAAGCGCTCGTTTTTCAACAGCATTCGTACAAAGTTAATCGTGTCGTTTCTCCTCGTTGCTCTAATTCCGTTGCTGTTGTTAGCATTTATCAACAAGCAGACAACTCAAAAGGCATTGACCGACAACGCACGACAAGCCCTATCTGCGGCGGCTAACCAAACCGCTAACAGAATAGATGGATTTATCGATGCGAATCTCAATGCCGTGCGCGTAGAAGCGATTTTACCAGGTTTGGCTGCCTATCTGGGCCTACCTCCAGAACGGCGAAATGGTAGTCCGCAAGAGATGTTAGCGACTGAAACCTTAACCCGGCTCAGTCGCAAAGATATGCTTAATATTATCTCCTATGCCTTGCTCAACTTAGAGGGACGGAATGTCCTCGATACGAATACACCGGATGTTGGGCGAGATGAATCCGGTCAAGATTACTTCCAAGAACCGCTCAAAACTCAACTATCTTTTGTTTCTAGTATTAGGCAATCGCCGACAATTTCCAACCTCGTGACGCTCTTCTTTAGCAGTCCTGTTCGCGATGCCAAGGGAAATATATTGGGTGTATTGCGGGTGACATACAATGCCACATCTGTCCAGCAGTTGGTGACTCGGGAAACTGAACACGCGGGTGCGAAATCCTTAGCAGTTCTTTTAGATGAACACTATATCCATCTGGCACATAGCACTACACCTGAACTCCTTTTCAAATCGATTGTGCCTTTGTCACCCAATGTTGTAGCGAAACTGCAACGCGAAGGGCGTTTGCCTAAGACTCTAACGAAAGAACTTGCAATCAATTTGCCCGACCTCAAGCAAGCATTAGACACTAAACAGCCTTATCTAACCACACGATTGGCAGCTACGGGTAATAATGAGTTGAGCCTCTTAGCGATCGCCCGCCTGAAATATAAACCTTGGTCAGTTCTTTTCGCACAACCCATTGCCGTTGCCCTAGCACCTGTAGAAAAACAAATACAGGATGCACTTCTTTTATTAGCAATCATCGCCACAATTGTAACTATCATCGCTTTGGCGATCGCACAACTATTAACCAAGCCTGTGATTTACCTCACCGAAGCCGTTGCCCAGTTTACGGCGGGTAACTTAGATATGCGTGTGAAGATGCGATCGGCAGACGAAATCGGTCTGCTGGCACGATCTTTCAACAGCATGGCGAGGCAAATCCAAGAATCCTTTGAAACCCTCGAAGACAAAGTTAAAGAACGAACAGCAGAACTCGCTAATGCTAATCAGGAAATCATTGCCCTCAACGAAAAACTCAAAGTAGACAACCTCCGCTTAGGTGCAGAATTGAATGTCGCGCGTCACATCCAGCAAATGATTTTGCCTAACCCTGAGGAACTGGAAATTGACGGACTAGATATCGCCGGATACATGGAACCCGCTGATGAAGTCGGAGGTGACTACTACGACGTGCTACAGATCGATGGTGTTGTCACACTGGCGATCGGTGATGTCACCGGACACGGCCTCGAAAGCGGCATTCTGATGCTGATGGCGCAAACCTCAGTTCGCACCCTGCAAGAGATTCGTGAACTAGACCCCGTTCGATTCCTGGATGTACTCAACCGTACCCTCTACAAAAACGTACAGCGCATGAACTCTGAGAAAAGTCTGACGCTGGCGATTTTGAGCTACTCCCAAGGAGTCATTAGCATCAGCGGTCAGCATGAAGAAACGCTAGTTGTGCGAAAAAATGGAGATGTTGAGCGCATCGACACGATGGAGTTAGGCTTCCCGATCGCTTTAGATGATGATATCGCAGACTTCATCAGTCACATCCTGATTGAGCTAGAACCTGGAGATGGCGTGGTGCTTTATACTGATGGGATTCCAGAAGCCTATAACATCCGCAAAAAGCAGTATGGACTGAAGCAATTGTGTCAAGTAATTAGTCAAAATTGGCACAAGTCTGCCGCAGGAGTTAAGGATGCGGTGATTGTAGATGTGCGGCAACATATCGGTAAGCAGAAAGTGTTTGATGATATTACGTTGCTAGTCTTTAAGCTGCAGGCTGACGTTACTGAAAAGGGAAATTTAGTTAATAAAATCATTTGCCCCGGAGAAATGCTACAATGAAGAACAAAGTTTGAGTAATACTTTATGAAAGTAAACTACCAAGAAAGAATTGATTTAACAGCAGACGAGTTAAAAATAATTCTGTCCGAGCAGCGAACTCTACCTAATAAACAAAAAATTCAGGCACTTTATTGGTTAAAAACTGGAGCTAGTCAAAGCCTTACAGATGTAGCTGAACGTTTAGGTGTACATAGAATTACTGTACATAGATGGTTAAAACAATATATTGCTGGGGGTCTGTCAGAACTGTTAGAAATACGGCAAGCAACTGGTAGACCCCGAGTAATTCCTTCAGCCGTAATAGCCGGAATATCAGAAAAATTAAGTGAAGAGTTCTGTGATTTTAAGACTTATAAAGAAATTGGTCAATGGGTAGAAGAGAACTATCAAATCTCAGTCAAATATCAAACATTACACAAGCAAGTACACTATCGCATGAAAGCCAACTTAAAGGAACCAAAGCCTGTGAGTAACGAAAAAGCTCAGGAGGCAGCCATTGAGTTTAACAAAAATTCAAAAACCTTGCTCAAAAACGATTAAAAAAAAAAGATTACAGCTTTTGGAGTAAAAGTTATAGGTAAATAAAAATGGCATTTCAAAGCTTATTATTTAGATAGCTATAGCAATCATAAATCATTTGTGAATTTCTTACTCCCTCCCCTTGATAAGGGAAGAGTTGGGGTGGGGTAAAAATTTTATGACTGATTTAGTATTGCTATATTAGCTTTAATCTATCTGAGGTTTTTTGAGGTGGAGCTACTTAGAAGATGGTTTGGGAACTGCAACGGTGGTAACACGGACATTCGGATCGAGGGCGTCACCTTGAGAGTAAATATAATCAAATGCAGCTCGATCTTTAAGCATATTTGCCCGCAAAAATAGCGCGCTCCAACGGGCGATCGTTTCAATACCCACGGCTCGCTCTAAGGTAGCAGTATTGCGATCGGGGTTCGCACCAGCGGGGTTATTAACATTGGTAATGCCGAAGTGATTTGCACCCATAACAGTAATCAAAGCTTTGGGTGGTGTTTGAATTTGATCAAAGGTGCTTTGAGCTCGTTCAGGCAGGGCGACACCATCGATATCGCCTTGAATCAACGCCACTGCAATGCCATCATTAGCGATGGGTACAAATTCATTAGCAATGGGATTCCGCAAGTTAGCTCCAAAAAATGCACCCGCTAATAGTTCTTTCGGGCGCGTAAATGGCTCTTGACACAAATACAATTCTGGGAGACATTTATTAGCAATCACCGATAACCCCACCGCGCCACCAAAAGAATGACCCAATAAACCAAGGCGCTGCGTATCGATAACAGACGCAATCGGAGATGTGGGGTTTGTGTTTTCGATCGCCATTTGAGACAAAACCGCCGCAATTTGCGAAGTTTCGGACGCCAAATTAGGGGGTGAAGTGGGATTGAAGGGCGAAGGGCGCAAATGGTTCGGAACGACTACCACAAAGCCGTACCGCGCCACCTGGCTAGCGTAATCTGAATAAAATGATTTATCTACAAGCGCACCTTGCAATAAAATTACAATGGGGAAAGAGTAATTACCAGAATTAAGATCGGATGGTTTAGGATAATAAATGTCAGCTAAATCGTTATTAGCAGATATCGTCGTACTGTAAAAGCTGGTTTCTTTAAATGGCGGTGCATAATCGATTGTTGTGGCAAATACTTTGCCACCAAGGACAACAAACGCAGCAATTGCACAAACAAGTGCTAGGGTTTTTGCCGAAAAAAAATGAGGGTTGAAATTCATAATTATTTTGGGTTTGAGAGTGCGTGCATAAGCTACTGAGAAAAAGCCAGTCGGCGACGGTTGGTAATTTAAGGAACGTTGCCGGAAAAGGTTGCGGACTCTGTGACTAAGAGTATCAACTTGTTGTTAATAGAAGTTTGTGTAAAAATTGCCAATAAACTGACTGATAAATAAACACGGTTCCTGATTTTACACCCTTTTTAACTACTTTTATTTTAGTGTGGCTTATAACCCGACCAAATCTTATTTAGAAAAACGTTTTTTAGAGTGGTGAATCGGAATTCCGATGGCTAATGTCGCTCCTTGAGTCGGTACCGAAAAACAACGGAGTTCCCCGCCGTGCTCATCCACTACAATAGCATAGCTAATCGATAACCCCAAACCCTTTCCTTGACCCACTTTCTTCGTTGTAAAAAATGGCTCAAATATGCGTTGTTGAACCTCTTCGGTTATGCCGGGTCCATTATCAGTAATATAAATACCCACTTGAACTTCGGACAGTAACTTCGTGCAAATAGTAATAGTAGGGATTTGGCTGCTATCACCTGCCTCCTTGGCGCAACTTTTTTGTGACTGCAACGCATCAATCGCATTGGTCAGGACGTTCATAAAAACCTGATTCATTTGCCCCGCATAGCATTCTATCTTTGGCAGAGCCTCATACTCTTTTACCACTTTAATTATCCTTTGGTCTGCTTCATCTTTTAGCCGATGCTGCAAAATCATCAGCGTACTTTCAATTCCTTCATGGATATCCACCGCTTTCAACTCAGCTTCATCGAGTCGGGAAAAATTCCGTAGCGAGTGCACTATTTCTCCGATTCGGTCAACTCCTATGCTCATAGAAGCAATTAGCTTCGGCAAGTCATTCCTGAGAAAAGTGAAATCGATTGCCTCGAGTTGTTCCTGGATAGCGGCTGTGGGATTAGGGAAATCTTCTGCGTAGAGTTGCACCAGCCTCAGCAAATCTTCAGTGTACTCCGTTATGGGGCAGAGGTTCCCTTTAATGAAACTAATCGGATTGTTAATTTCGTGAGCTACCCCTGCTACAACATTCCCTAAACTTGACATTTTCTCGCTTTGGATGAGTTGAGCTTGTGCATTTTGTAACTCTTGTAGAGCCAGCTCTAGTTGTTGGGATTTCTTCCGCTCTTTAGCTTCTGACTCCTGCAATCGCGCATTTTGCTCGTGCAATTTTTTTTGCAAACGCTGAATAGTTAGTTGATTTTCGACACGAGCTAAAACTTCTTGTAAATGAAATGGCTTGGTGATGTAGTCTACTCCTCCCACAGCAAATGCTTTGACTTTATCCAACACTTGATCTAAGGCGCTCAAGAAAATAACTGGAATACCCGAAGTTTTGCCATCCGCTTTTAAATGTTGGCAAACTTCGTAGCCATTCATCTGGGGCATCGTGATGTCGAGCAAAATCAAATCTGGTGGAGTTGAACGCGCTGCTTTTAAGGCCATCTCCCCGTTTATTACGCCCCGCACTTTATATCCTTTGTCGCTCAACATAGTGGATAAAAGACGCAGGTTGTCTGGGGTATCGTCAACCACTAAAAGATTGGCAACATGAGATTCTAATTGCTGGCTGTTCATGGGATAATTTTTTCGGTTAAGGCAGTAATTTTATCAAATCGAAAATTATGAATCCAATCGGTGAGAACCTCCGCAGAAGAAGTATCGGATTCAGGGATTGTGGCGACTAAACTTAAAATCAGGTCGGCATCCGCATCGATAGCTCCATGATGTAAATGTATCACCCACTCCGTAGGCATTCTCGCCAAAGTTGTCCTTAAAATTTCAGTTTTTTCTCCTTCTTTTACACTCAAGTCTTGACCCTCAAGCTGAGATAATGTAAAGTTCGGTAAATCTTCATAAATATACTGTACCCCTAAATGTTCAGCCATTTTGGCAAAAATAACTTCTTCTTGGAAAGGCTTGCTCACAAAATCGTCACAGCCTGATGATAAAACAATGGCTCGCTCTTCCTCAAAAGCGCTAGCGGTCAACGCAACAATCGGGGTAGCCTCGTCTTGAATTTTGGCTTTAATGTGTCTGGTAGCCTCATACCCGTCTATCACAGGCATTTGCATATCCATCCAAATTAGGTGAGGTTTCCAAGTTTCCCAGATTGTAATAGCTTCTTGACCATTTTCCGCTTCGCGCACCTCCAAGCCAAGCGGTTCGAGAAGATTAACCAATAGCAAACGGCTCTCCCATTTATCATCAACCACCAAGATGCGATATGAAGGTTGGTTGGGTTCTAAACCAATTACGCGCCTTCTTGATTGTCGAGGTTCAACTTCAGCCATCTCAGGGGAGCTAATTTGGATATCAAAACTAAAAATTGTTCCTCGATTCAAGGTACTGCTGACGGTAATTTCTCCCCCCATCAGTTGTACGAATTGTCTGCTGATGGGTAAACCCAAGCCCGTTCCTTCTTGAGATTTCCGACCCGCGTCAGTTTGTACAAAAGGTTCAAATAAAGAATCTACATCAGTAGGAGCAATGCCTTGGCCCGTGTCTTCCACTTCAAACGTAATAGTCCGTGGTTCGTTGGCTGTTGGGGACTTTTGTTTCGCACTAATTGCTGCAACCCGAAGTGTCACACTTCCCTTCGTAGTAAACTTGATCGCATTTCCTAGCAGATTAATTAAGACTTGACGCAATTTGCTTTCGTCAGTTTTTACATACTGAGGAATGTTAGAATTGATGTGCCAACAGAGCTGTAAACCTTTAGAATCAGCTTTGAGTTTGAGCATTTTTTCGAGAGAATTGAGCAAATGATACAGGTCAAAGCTAGTAGGATTTAAGGTAATCCGACCTGCCTCGATTTTAGACATTTCCAGCACGTCATTAATCAGCGTCAGCAAATGCTCGCCAGAACGACTAATGATGCCGATCTGTTCCTGCTGTATGTGAGAAAGGGATGAGTCGCGTCCCAGCACTTGGGTAAAGCCGAGAATCGCATTGAGGGGAGTTCGCAATTCGTGACTCATTTTTGATAAAAATTCGCTTTTAGCCTGGTTAGCAGCATCTGCAACTTCTTTGGCTTGTTGTAAGGCTGCCTCTGCTTTTTTGCCCTCCGTAATATCGCTGGCTGTGCCAGTTATTCCTAGAATATTTCCCTCGGAATCCCGCACCACAATTGAATTAAGCCGGAGATTGATAGGTCTGCTGTCTTTAGCTAAGTGTAGAGTTTCATACTGAAATACGGACTCTCCGTTCAGCATACGTTGGAATATCTCGTTATCTTTGGGAAGTTGTTCAGGTGGCTTGAAATCAGTGAATTTTCGCCCTATCATTTCTTCAGGGCAGTAGCCAAAAATCTGTTGGACGGCAGCGTTGACGAAGGTATAACGCCCTTCAACATCAACTGACCAAATCATATCCTGCGATGTTTCAACTAAGTCACGGTATTTAGCCTCGCTTTTTTTGAGCGCTTCTTCTACCCTTTGACGCTCGGTAATGTCGTTAGTGACTAAGAGAATACACGCTTCTCCACCCAGCTCAATAATATCTGCTGATACCAGCATCTTCCTGACCTCGCCTGAAGAAGTACGACAATCAAATTCCTGATTGCGAACCAGTCCAGATTCTTGCAATAGCTGTTTGTATCTGTCATATTCTTCTAAATTAACCCAAAGATTCAACTCACTTGCTGTAAAACCAATTACCTGTTCGCGAGAGTAACTAAAAGTGCTGAGGAAACTGTCGTTCACTTCAATGTAGCGTCCATCTGCAAACCGGGCGAGCGCGATCGGGTTAGGACTGGAACGAAAGGCTTTAGAAAACTTTTCCTCAGACTTACCCAAAGCTATTTCTGTCTGCATTCTGATAGCCATTTCCTGTTGCAATTCTTGCGTTCTTTCTATAACCTTACGTTCCAGGGTTCGCGAGTATTCCCCTAATTGGTCATAGAGTTGGGCATTCTCAATAGAAATAGCAATTTGGGCAGATAACAGTTTTAACAACTCTAGCCGATCGGTAGTAAAAGCCCCTTCAGTCAAGTTATTTTCCAAATAAAGAAGGCCCGTCAGCTTACCTTGGTGTAGCAGAGGAGTACAAAGAATTGATTTCGGTTGAGTGGCTGCAATATAAGGATCGCGGGTAAATTGTCCTTCTTGAGCGGCATTATTTAACACTACATTTTCCTGAGTGCGAATCACATAATTGGCGATCGCACTTGCCAGCAAAGGAGTACCCCCAGAAGCTGCTGTTGGATTGAGAGGAAGCGATTGCAGCACACTAACTTCATCCTCATTCACCGAACCTTCCGCCTCTAGCGCCCAGTTTCCCCCTTTTTCTAAAATCAAAAAACCTTTTTGCGCCCCCGCATTTTCGATCGCAATTTTCATCAATCTTTCCAGCAGCCGACTCAAAACAATTTCACCCGAAATCGCTTCGGAAGCTTTCATCACAGTAGTTAAATCTAACGTATCTCCCAAATTGTTGCTAGTAGTCGCATTCGTAGTTCGGTTAACTTTTGTTTGAGTAGTTGTCTTCCCTGATGTTCTCGCGATTAATTGGGGATATTTTTCCTCCAAACTCTCCACTTTACGTTTAGCGCCCCAGTATTGGTAGCAATAGTGGGCTTTAGTCAAGTAGATTTGGGCAAATTCTTCTTTGTCTTTCGCCAACCAGAATTTAGCAGCCAGTTCCGCCGCCAGCGCTTCATTCTGAATAAAATCATGCTCTCTAGCCTGAGCTATCGCGCGATCGTACAAATCCATCGCCTCCAAATCTCGACCTGAAATTCTCGCCATTTCTGCCGCCACTAGCGAGAATTTATGTGCGAAACTTTCCGAGCAGTTGTCCGCCCAAATTTTGATTTGTTTCTGATGAGCTTCTAATTGCTCCCAGTAATCTTTTCGCTGCGATTCAGAAACGTCTGAATACAGAGCCGTTAAGATCAGACAACGGTAAAAATGATGGTGAGCACTAGAAATATGACCCATCAAATAATCGAGCAGTTCTGCCGCGCGTTCCGATGCTTCTAGCGCCTCACTATACTGTTCGTAAAGATATAAAGTCTGCGCTTTTAAAACATAAAACTCGCACAGCGCGGCCATACTTTTACGGCTGTGGAAATTTTCTAAATGCTGTTTTTCGCTAACTTCATCCTCTTCGCCCATCAAATTTAAAATTGCTATCTTATTAGCAACAATTATATCAGTTGCCCAAAAATTTTTAGTTTGCTCGCAAAAATGGAGCGACTTGCCAATATCTTCCCAGAGGTTATTCAAATTCATGCCCTGGAAGAAATAGGTAATGGTTTGAAACATCCGGTTATAACCCGTCCATTGCAAATTGCCCGATTGCAAGCCAACTTTATAACCTTCGTTATTAATTTCAGCAGTAGTTTTGAGCGGTTTCACCCAGCAGTTTAAGTAATTGGCAAAGATCACACTATCTTGGCAGTTTTGAGACAAGTTATTTGAATTTTCGCTGAGAGTCAGAGCAAGTCGGCCAAACTCATAAGCCGATTGGTAATCCCCTAAAATTGAATTTAGGATAATTCCATAACATGAATAGCAGTAAGACCCTCCCGCTACAAAACCGTACTTGAGAGAAAGGTTAATCCCTTTGATCACAGTCAACTTCCACAGTTCTTGAGATGAAAAGAACGTTAGCGGCCCCATGTTGCCCAATAATTTCATTGCCATTTGTTGAGCCGGATCTTTCATTTTTTCTGCATTACTTAATGAAGCAATTTCTTGGTTTGCCAAGTTGGCTTTAGCTGCCGCCATTTCCGCATTAACCGCCTCGGTTAAATTATCTTCAGCCAAGTCTATTCCCAGCAATTTAAGGGCTTTTAATCCCGATTGAACTGCTGATTCATATTTACTCAGCAGAGTGTACTGCACGATCAAAATGTTGTAAATTTCGGCTTTTTCTAGCTCAGATTTTGCCCGGGCAAATGCCAGTTCTATTAAAGCTTCTGATTCTTCAAAATTGCCGTTTAAATATTCGGCCTCTGCTAGCTCCTTATGAAAGGTAAAAGCTAGTTCGTAGGATTCTTGCCAAATATCGCCCGGTAAAATTTCTCGACCGATTTTTAAGTAGTCTCTGGCTGCAGCATAAGCCGTTGCATCTTTGGCTTTGCGAGCGGCTGTTAAATTTAAAATAGCTAGTTCAATTTTCTCGTTATCATCAATGATTAAATTCCGACCCGAATTCAAATGATCGGCAATTTCAAAAATTCTTTCTGCTTGTCGCTCAGGAGAAATATTCGCTAGTAATAGGCGACCAATTTTTAGGTGAATTGCGGTTTGCAGTTGGGAGTCTATCAAAGCGTAACCCGACTGCTGCACGCGGTCGTGCAAAAATTTATAAGTAGTAATTACTAAGTCGGAATTAATTATTTCTGATTCGGTAGCACCTAACTCAGAAGTAGTTAAAATCAATCCCTCTTCGATGGCTGGCAATAGTTCTTGAAACGTGGCTCCCCAAGATTTCTCATTAATAATTGAGAGAGTGTTTAAGTCAAAACTATTACCCACGCAAGCAGCCAAACGCAAAACTTGCTGAGTTGCTACGGGCAGTTTTTTCAATTTGCCAAGCATCAATTCAATAACGTTATCAGTAATACCTACTGATTCAATTTCTGAAATGTTCCAATCCCAGTTGCTTTTTTTGAAATTGAATTTCAGCAGGTTTTCTTGATAGAGAGTTTTGAGAAACTGATTGACAAAAAAAGGATTACCTTGAGTTTTATTGAGCACTAACTCTGCTAGGGGGAGCGCTGATTTTGTGTCTTTACGCACGGTATCAGCAATTAAGTTATTTATCTGGTTAAGGTGTAAGGGAGCTAAAGTAATTCGCTCGATTCTTGCACCTTGATTTTGCAGCTCATCCAAGGTCATCATTAAAGGATGAGATGGGTTAACTTCGTTGTCTCGATAAGCACCAATTAGAAATAGATATTTCGTTTGCTCATCTGCCATCATTACTTGTAGCAATTTCAATGTAGCAGAATCAGCCCATTGTAAATCGTCGAGAAAGATGACTAAGGGATAGTCAAATGAACAAAACACGCGGATGAATTTTTGAAATACTAAATTAAAGCGGTTTTGTGCTTGTGTAGCGCCTAATTCTTGTACGATCGGCTGTTTGCCAATGATTAATTCTACTTCAGGAATGACATCTACAATGATTTGACTATTAGCGCCAACAGCAGCTAATATTTTTTCTTTCCAGGTAGTGAGTTGATTTTCGCTTTCAGTTAAGAGTTGTTTGACTAATGATTGAAAGGCTTTGACAACCGCCGCGTAAGGGATATTTCGTTGAAATTGGTCGAATTTTCCGGCAATAAAATAACCTCTGGCTTTAGTAATTGGTTTATAAACTTCTTGTACTAAGGCGGATTTTCCAATGCCAGAGTAACCGGATACTAGCATCATTTCGGTGCTGCCCCTGCTGACTCGCTCAAAGGCTGCTAATAAGGTTTCAACTTCATTTTCTCTGCCGTAGAGTTTTTCGGGGATGAGGAAATGGTCTATAATATCCCGCGTTCCCAATGCCAACGTCTCAATGTTACCCGTGTTTTGTAATTGAGCCAGACAAATTTCTAAATCGTGTTTCAGTCCTAATGCACTCTGATAGCGATTTTCCGCATTCTTTGCCATCAGTTTACTAACAATTTGGGATAAAATTAGGGGAACTTCTGGCTTGATTTGATGTACCGGAATCGGCTCTTTGGCTAGATGACAATGCACTAGCTCCATTGGGTCGTCTGACTCGAAGGGTAACTGTGTTGTCAACAATTCATAGAAGGTCACACCCAGGGAATAAAAGTCACTCCGATAGTCAATGCCTCGATTCATTCTTCCTGTCTTTTCTGGGGAGAGATAAGCTAAGGTTCCTTCGAGGGTGTTGGGATTCTGGGTTTCTTGGGTTTCTCTCGGCAGCAGGGAAGAAATACTGAAGTCAATGAGTTTAATTTGTTTGCTATGTGGGTTAATCAGAATATTGGCGGGTTTGATATCTTTATGAATAACTCGGTTTTGGTAGAGAGAGTGGAGAATATTTGCTAGTTCCCTGGCTAAATTGAGAAAGTCTTCTAAAGATACAGATTTATCGGCTTGGTTTTTATCAGTTGCTGCCGGGATATAAGTAGCCAGGGAAACTCCTCCAAAGTCTTCCATTATCAAAGCATAGGCGTTTTTGTAAGGTGCTAAATCGAGGGGTTCAACCACTCCAGGCAGACGTAGATTTTTGGCAATGGTATATTGGTTGCGGAATTGAAGTAGTTCGCTGAAGCTGGGGTATTCATTCCGCAGCACTTTAATGACGACTGGAGTGCGATCGCTCTCCCGAATACCCCGATAGACTAGAGTGCGAGATCCTGCATAGAGTTGTTCTGTTATGCGATACCCTGGCAGGTCAGTAATTGTCTCCATTTTCCAGTCCTCAATAAATAGGGGGTTACTATATCTCTAGTTTACTCAGCCAACTTGGAAAATTCTCAATGGCCTCTAATGTTCCTGCACTTGTCAGTCCGCTTTCTGTACGAACGCTCGCAGGCCGTTGGATAGTGAAGCCATATTATTAATTGTTTAGAACTTGTCTTCACTGGAGCGAAAATTATCCATAAGTATGTTTACATAACTCATTTGAGATATTGAGAGCGATCGCATCTAGCAGTCGTGAAGCTTACAGGAGGCGATCGCCCCCAAAAGCTATTTTTTGAGGTAGTTCAGTTTAAACCCAAGCCTGGAAAGGTTTTCAAGTTGGTTCTCCCCCCTTGAGGGTTTTGAGGTAAAGTTACCGTAAAAATACTTAAGGCCAGCCGTCATCGTGTGTTCTAGCAACCTATTGTATCGACAGGACATTCTTTTGTTATAAATCGACGAATGGTATAAAAAGAAATCACGCTGTTGATACGCTTCCTTTCCATTGTTTCCTCACGCTTACAAAAGCCAATTTATATCCTGAATGCGGCTTTGATTGAGATCTTGAGCAAAAACCTTGATTATTCAAGTCTCAACCACTCAATAAATTTCCAAGATAACAATATAGCAATCATAAATGAGTCGTAAATGTTTTACCCCACCCCAACCCACCCCGAACCCGCTCTGAGAAAGTAAGAAATTTACAAATGATGCGAGGATTGCTATATTACCCTTACCACGGCTATCACCCAGAACATCTGACTATGGAGTAAAAAAAGATTTATCTGCAGATTATGACTAAAATCAGTTTTAAGCTCTTTAAAAAACTATCGAAATCAGAAAAATAAGCGGAGGGGAAGTCTGGATTGGTTCCGGTTGTGGCAATGTAGGTAATTGAAAGAGCAAATTATTGGATGAAAAACTGCAAAATCCTCGCCTATGAATTTTGAGAGAAGTTTATATATTATCTCGATAACAAATATTTGTTTTATTACGCTAAGGGTTAAAAGGCTGCCAGCCTTCTAGATATCAAATGGGTTCTATAGAACTCATTTTTAGCTGACTGGTTGAGATTACCAACTGATAATAAGCGGCAATCCAGGTCGGAAATCTACCTGTTGTCCCTGCACTTCTCCATCAAAACCAAGCTCGACAAAATACTCGGTTCCTATCCGTAACTTTAGCTGATTTGTCTCTAGCACTGCTTGAAGTTCGGGTGACGGATTCTTGGCAGCAGGACTGACTAATTCTACACGAGTAATTTCGTGTAAACCAACACCATGCTCCAAAGGCTGTGACTTCTGGGCCGAGTATTGATCTGGACGTTGACCAAAGGAAATTTGGAAAAGCATCGGCTCAGTCAACACATCACTATTTGTTGCCACCATTATACTCATCGTTTCAGATAAATAAGGTGGACGATATGCCCAACTAGAAAATGCAACTCTTTCCTCAGAACCTTTAGCTGGACGCAAACAGATGCCAAATGGGCACGCACCATTATTCCGATTTGTCGATCGCTCCCAAAGACGAGTCTGATGAATTGGCTCAGACTTCGCCTCTTCTGGATCGTGAATCCATAACAATTCCAACATTGCGTTATGGAAAAAGAAAGAGCGATTGGCTGTACCTTGTCCGTGATGAATGCGAGATGCACCCTCAACTAAACCGAATGAGGATAAACGATTAGCTTCCGAAGCACCAATATCAGTAAGAATGAAAAGATGGTCAAATTCAAATGTCATAGCATTGTTCAGAGAATCGATCGATCGCTCAAGTAATTTTAATCCCCTGTGATTGCTTTTTTTCCGATCGCCACGCTGATGCTGCACAGCGTACTGTACCAAAGTCCCAAACCTCTACTCAGTCAATCTTTCCCAATCTAAAATCTAAAATCTAAAATCTAAAATCGCGCAATCGATCGCCCCAACCTTCCCCAAGCTTCAAGTTACAACCACATCGAGGAACCATCCGCGCACATCCAGCAGTCTCAACATCCAGTTACCGACAATTCTGCTAGAGTCAGGTCATCATCCGGTGCATCTTGTAGAGACGCAATTCACAGCCTCTGCCCCGAAAGCAGTAAAATCCCATCAGCTTGTCACCTGCCACCCGATCGGCAGTAACTTAAAAATTAAGGTAGTTTGAAAATAATCGCCCAAAGTTGAAAGAAGCCTTGACATCTGACCTAAACTCTCTAACTTACACCCTCTAGCTGCGCTGCCATCCATATTTAAAAGATGCCATGTCAACCTTAGTCATCGTCGAATCTCCGACCAAAGCCCGCACCATCCGCAACTTCCTGCCCTCCACCTACCGTGTAGAGGCATCGATGGGCCATGTCCGCGACCTACCATCCTCCGCCGAAGAAATACCAGAAGCCGTTAAAGGAGAAAAATGGGCGCAACTGGGCGTAAACGTGGAAGCAGACTTTGAACCCCTCTACGTCATCCCGAAAGATAAAAAGAAAATTGTTAAAGAACTAAAAGACGCCCTCAAAGACGCCACAGAACTGATTCTAGCCACTGACGAAGACCGGGAAGGCGAAAGCATTTCCTGGCATTTGCTGCAAATCCTCAAACCCAAAGTTCCGATCAAGCGGATGGTGTTTCACGAAATCACCCGCGAAGCTATCCGCGACGCTTTGACTCACTGTCGCGATATCGACAATCGAGTAGTACAAGCCCAAGAAACTCGCCGAATTCTCGATCGACTCGTCGGTTACACACTCTCCCCGCTACTGTGGAAAAAAATCGCTTGGGGTTTGTCCGCCGGTAGAGTGCAGTCAGTCGCAGTCAGGCTTTTGGTGCGCCGGGAACGCGAACGCCGCGCTTTTCGCCAAGGTAGCTACTGGGATTTGAAAGCCCTTTTGGAAAAGGGCAAGATTTCCTTTGATGCCAAACTCGTGACTGTCGGCAATGTGAAAGTTGCAAACGGCAGCGATTTTGATGAAAATACCGGGCAAATTATCGCAGGCCGCCGCGTACTTTTGCTGAACGAAGAACAGGCGCGGGCTTTACTCTCACGCATTCAAAACAAACCTTGGACTGTCACCAATCTCGAAGAACGGCCAGTCACCCGCAAACCCTCGCCGCCGTTTACGACCTCGACTTTGCAGCAGGAAGCTAACCGTAAGCTGCGGCTGGGTGCGCGGGAAACAATGCGAATTGCCCAAGGTCTCTACGAACGCGGTTTTATCACCTATATGCGGACGGATTCGGTGCATTTGTCCGAACAGGCGATCGAAGCGGCGCGCAGTTGCGTGCAAGAACTTTACGGCAGCGAATACCTCAGCCCCCAACCGCGCAAATACACCACGAAAAGCAAAGGCGCGCAGGAAGCCCACGAAGCTATCCGTCCCGCCGGCAGCACTTTTCGGACTCCGCAGCAAACTGGATTGGATGGGATTGATTTCCGCCTGTACGATTTGATTTGGAAGCGGACTGTCGCTTCTCAAATGGCCGATTCCCGCCAAACTCACGTCACTGTATTAACTCAGGTAGAAGATGCCGGTTTCCGTTCCAGCGGCAAACGCATTGATTTTCCCGGCTTTTTGCGGGCATACGTGGAAGGTTCCGACGATCCGAATGCGGCGTTGGAAGACCAAGAGGTGATTTTGCCGGCGCTGAAGGTGGGGGATAAACCTAATTGTAAGGATTTAGAGGCAGTTGGCCACGAAACTCAACCTCCCGCCCGCTACACGGAAGCTTCTCTGGTCAAAATGCTCGAAAGCGAAGGTGTGGGCCGTCCGAGTACCTATGCGAGTATTATCGGTACAATTGTCGATCGCGGATACGCGAAATTAATAGCTAACGCCCTAATTCCGACATTCACCGCTTTCGCCGTCACGACTTTATTGGAAACACATTTTCCCGATTTAGTAGACACCGGTTTTACTTCCCGAATGGAACAAACCCTCGATGAAATTGCCACCGGCGAGGCGAAATGGCTGCCGTATTTGCAAAAGTTTTATACAGGGGAAACCGGACTCGCAACCCAAGTTAAAGAACAGGAAAGTCAGATTGACGCGAAAGTTGCCCGAACTGTGGTACTGGAGAATATTTCTGCTAAAGTCTGCATCGGCAAATTCGGCGCATACCTGGAATCTGAAAGCGAAGAAGGCTTGGTAAAAGCATCGATTCCCCAAGATTTGACGCCGGCAGATTTAGACCCGGAACAAGTGGAGTTTCTGTTAAAGCAAAAAACCGAAGGCCCGGAAAAATTGGGTCTTCACCCGGAAACCGGGGAACCGATTTATGTGCTGATTGGCAGTTACGGGCCATACGTTCAGTTAGGAGAAGTTTCGGAAACGAACAAGAAACCGAAGCGGGCTTCTTTACCGAAGGGGACGGATAAGGATAGCGTGACGCTGGATATGGCGGTGAGTTTGTTGACTTTACCCCGGTTGTTGGGCACTCACCCGGAGACGGGGGCGAAAGTGCAAGCTAATTTGGGGATGTACGGGCCTTATGTGGTGCATGACCAGGGTAAGGTGGGGAAAGATTATCGATCGATCAAACCGCCGGATGATGTTTTGACTATAGGGCTCGATCGGGCTTTAGAGTTATTATCGCAGCCGAAAGCCGCCCGCGGCCGCAGCAAATCAGCCACACCTTTAAAGGAATTGGGCGCGCATCCAGAGTCGGGAGAATTGATCAATGTTTACGATGGCCGCTACGGCCCCTACGTGAAACACGGCGATATCAATGCTTCTTTGTCGAAGGATGAATCTGTGGAGAATTTCACATTACAAAGAGCACTGGAATTGTTAGCAACCAAGGAAGCAGCGGGAGGCGGTAAATCTAGCAGCAAGTCGAAGAAGTCTACTAAGACTGTGGCGGCGAAGTCGGAGACTGCAACTGAGAAGACTGCGGCGAAGAAAACTACTGCTAAGAAGACGACGACTGCAGCGAAGAAAACCACGACTAAGAAGGCTGCGACTGCGACTGCGACTAAGAAGAAGACAACGTGAGTTTAGTTTAGTTTTCACTCATCTAGAAACCCGGTCTGCAGGGGGGAATCGCCCCAAGTGCGATCGGGTTTCTTTGTTGGTAAACTATTTGACAAGCTGAGGTTTGTAGTAAGGACTGAAGTTCTTAAAATTGGGCTTGAATGTACTAGGGCATTACGATCGGGGAAAACTGTGATAATTTGCTGGAGTCGAACTTGACAGGATACAAAATATGCGAGACTTTGGGATAATGTCAGGCGTTAAACTGGTTTCATGAGGGTGCGGACACCCATGAAACCAAGCATTTTAAAATAGACCAACATTGAGATTTAAATACTAATTTGAATCCTAAATTAATAATAAGTATTTTTTCACTGTAATACTGTTCTATCTTGAAGTTATATGGTTTTTATTGCAAATGAAACTCACATTGATTAACGCTTACAAATCAATTTCTTCCTTCCCCGAAACTGAACTACCGGATTTTGTGATTATTACTGGGGTAAATGGTGCAGGAAAGTCACATTTGCTAGAGGCTATAAATAGTGGATGTATTCAGATTGATAGTATTGCTGCTACCAATCAAACAAAACCAATTCGTCTCTTCAACTGGACAAATCTTGTTCCAAATGATAGCGGTGCTTTTGCTTCTTACCAAATCACTCAAGAGAGACAAGGACTTTGGAATGAACTTTTCCCACAAATCCAAGTTCATCGTAATCAGATTGCAGAGACTATTCGACAGTTTAAACGTTTTGATCTTTTGAGCATGGATATTCATAAACTTATTAATTTATCGGAAGATGAGTTTATAATGACAGGTGACAATCCGGATGAATCAAGACAAATTTTTCAAACAATTCAGAATATTATCTCCAATATAGAACCTTATTTGATAACAAATTTTGTGCGAAGTGACGTTAATAGACAAAAATTAATTAGTGAATTGCAAGGAAAAACCCGAACTTCTATTCTTGCTTTAGAGGAAACAGATTTTTATGATAATTTTCCTAAAAGTTGGCTACCTATCGATATGTTTCAACAGTCCTTCGGCAGACTTTTTTTAGAGTACAAACACAACTTCCTTAATAACCGACTAAAGGAGTGGGCAAATTCAGAAGGTGATACTGTCAGTTTCCTCTCTAATGAAGAATTTATAGAACAGTATGGGGAGGCTCCTTGGACTTTTGTTAATAGTATTCTTGAGATTGCTAATCTAGATTTTCGCATTAACCAACCAGCAAAATATTATGAAGATCGTCCTTATGAACCAGTTCTTATTGATCAAATAAGAGGAACTCAGGTGAAGTTTGGCGACCTCTCTTCTGGAGAAAGAATTTTAATGTCATTTGCATTATGTCTTTATTATGCAGAGGATAGTCGTCAGCTTGTAGATTATCCAAAAGTTTTGCTTTTTGATGAAATTGATGCTCCATTGCATCCTTCCATGACTCAATCGCTTCTGCATACTATTCAAGAGGTTCTTGTGAATCGTCACGGAATCAAAGTAATTATGACCACACATTCGCCCTCAACAGTCGCTCTAGCACCAGAAGCCTCTGTATACGCCATGTATAAGACTGATATACAAAGGTTACAAAAGACAACAAAAGACAAAGCATTAGCAATTCTCACGACTGGAGTACCAACTCTGAGTATTGACTATAAAAATCGTCGTCAAGTGTTCGTTGAAAGCCAATATGATGCCCAATTTTATGAAATTATTTATAATAAGCTGAAAAATGACTTACGTTATCCCGAAATTTCACTTAACTTCATTTCATCTGGAGTAGCAGGACAAGGAAACTGCGATCAAGTAGAAGAAGTTGTTAATAAGTTGTACGAGGGTGGCAACCAGACGGTGTATGGAATCATTGACTGGGATAAAAAGAATAATGGCAATGAGCGCGTAAAAGTCCTTGGTCATGGAAAGCGTTATAGCATTGAGAACTATATTTTTGATCCACTACTGCTAGGAGCATTTTTAATTCGGGAGAAGTGGATTGAACGTGATAAAATAGGTTTGAATTCTAATGAAACATACGTGGATATTGCTAAGCTCGATAATGCTCGTCTCCAGGTAGTAGCTAATTTCATAGTCAGTAAAGTTAAAGAAGTTAAGAACTTTGCCCACCCGACTTCAGAGGAAAAGAATATTTCCTGTGAATGTGTTGGTGGACAAGTTATTAATTTACCTTCGTGGTTTCTTCAGATTCAAGGACACGAATTAGAAGAAATATTAACAGATATTTTTCCACAACTGAAAAGATTTCAACGGCAATCTCAACTTAAACTAGAGATTTTGGGGAAGGTTGTTGATGATATACCTACTCTTATTCCTAAAGATTTAATTTCGCTATTTAATGAAATTAATAATGTTGAGACATAAAGAAGTCGATTAGGAGAACTCGTTGGTATAAATGGTATAAACCTATCTGTTGTTACAATTTGGCTACAACGACGGATGGATGGAAAATTTCAGTTCGTGACCCTCAAACCTCTTAAGGAGAATTGACATGACCCTAGAGCTATATTAGGAAGTTGCTTTAACCCCTGACTTACCAGAATATCAACTCAAAGCAGGAGATATTGCAACATTGGTTAATTTTGTTTCTCATCCTAGTGGTGGTGAAGAGGGCTGTCTGTTGGAAATATTTAATGCTGTTGGTGAGTCTCTGACGGTCATAGCCGTCCCAATCTCTACTGTAGAAGTTCTCCGCCCTGATGAAATCTTAACAGTTCGTTCTTTGGCACAAGCAGGTTAATATTCATTCAAATGTGGGGTTTAAGCATCTTCACTCGCAGCAAAATATTGTGATGATTGTTGAGTGCACGGATTAAACAACTTAACGCGCGTTTGTGCGATCGATCGCACTAACCCCCTATCAATGACCTCGCGCTGGTCTAAAATCTCCTCAGCTTCCAAAAAGACGATATGCGCGATCGACCATTTGTGACTCTCAAACCTTTTAAGGAGAAATGTCTGTGGGCGGATGCCATCCAGCACTAACCCACTGACGCCTGACAGTAACAGCAATAGGATTGTTTAGTTGTAGTTGCTGTTACTGTTGCGCGACCGCAGTCTGTAAGTCCAATAATTTCTGTAGCGTCTTCACTCCAAGCAAAATTTTGTGACCATTGTTGAGTGCGCGGATTAAACAACTTAACGTGCTTTTGCGTTACCGGATCTAATGCGTCAGTTTGGGTTCCTTTGTAATTATTGCACAGACTACAAGCCAGCCAGAGATTTTCTTCCTCGTCAGTACCGCCAATCGCTTTAGGAATAATATGGTCAATTTCCAATATTCCCAGGACATACATTTGTAAACTGCGGCAATAACCGCACCGATTTTGAGCTTGTGCGCGAACTCTGGCTCTAACTTGTTCAGAAATTGCCATTTTGATTATCCTTTCAATGGTTCGAGCAAGCCGCGCCGCACAGCTTCATTTAAGGCTTGAGCTTGTCGCAATAGTCGAGTTTCATATATGTGGATTAATGCCTGCAATTCAGCCAGTTCTACAGATGCGATCGTACCGGATTGTTGGCGGTCTAGCAATTCACTCAATCGTTGTTCTTGGAGTGGTTGCAGCCGGAGTTGAGTCTGAGTGATTACTTCTGAATCAGACAGTGCTGATACTGGTTTAGCGGTTGGTAAGAGAAAATTTTCCAGAGTTTCTACTAGAATCTCACTCACGGTGCGGTGGCGTTGCAGCGCTAGCAATTCTGCTTGGTGATAGACTTCATCTGGCAGATTTAGGGTGATTTGGGCGGTCATAGGTGCAAAGCTATGAAACTAATATTTATATTATGCCATATTTTACTTTGAGTATTAGACATCTGCCCAAAAGAAATGAAGAAGGATCTCGCTTGCTAAAAAGACGGCGACTGCGACCAAGAAGAAAACCAAGTGAAATTAGTTTAGTTTTCACTCATCCAGCAACCCGCTTTCTTAAAAAAACCGACTTTCTTTATTTATAAAATATTAGCCAAGCTGGCAAAAATAGGTTTGTACTTCCGTCCTTAAAATTCTCTTCTGTTCTCTTCCTTTGTGTCATAAACGTCTGCGCGGTTCGATCGCCCCTATTTTTTTTGAGACATATCAACTCAAACTCTTGTCAAGCCTAGCTTTTGGGCTTACTTGTCACCCGTCGGTCAAATCATCCTATTTACTTATTGACAATTGCTCTTCTCTGTTGAATTGTCAGGTAACGTATATATAAGGTTACAAATTGTATCACAAGCAACAGAAAGTACCCAATGTTTTATGTAGCGCTCTACAATGGACAAAAGAAACAAGATTAAGAGGCGCGATCGCTATGGGTATCAATGAAAACTTAGACTGGGAAGAAGCATTTGAGTACAGAGCGGGCTTGACAGTGGAGTTGAAGTCGCAGCCTGGGGTTTTGCATACGATCGCTTACTATGAAGTGATGATGGTACCGCCCATCTGGTTAGAAAATGACCCCCGTCCCCGCTATCCTCACGAACTGCGAGTCGTTTCCCACCAGCCAACTGTGTCCAATGTTTGCCGGATTTCAGAGAGTCCTGTTTTAGTAGCCTCCTAGGTTTTTCCAGCGAGAAATATCGGCGATGGCATCTAGCCAGCAATCAAACCGATGCAGTGATTTTCGGATTGAGATTGCTTGAGTTTACTTTGTGGCGATCGGCTAAGTAGTCGTAGGGTGCGCCGCGATGAACAACCCCTAACGCAGCATATCGACAATCTCACAGATCCACACCTGTGCGATCGAGAGCCGATGTAAACAAACCCAACACTTATTTTCTAGCCAAACTTTGTAAAAATGGTATTATTTTAGGGTTTCGGTAATTCCTTTCCCTATCCATAACCGCACGTTGGTCTAAAATCTCCTCAGCGACCAGAAAGGCGATATGGGCGATCGACTTTCACGAAAAAACTGCGGTAATCCAAAAGTATTTTGGTACAAATCGTATAAATCCATCTTGATATTAATGAGAGTTGTTTGAGGTTTTTCCTAGGGTGACTAATTCGGTTTATTAACACAAAAGTGACCACTTTAACCATAAAATTTAAATTGGTATGTTAAGATGACACAAGCCCTTACCATACTTGATTTCAATTATGGCTGAAAAATTAATAGTTAAAAACTTTGCTGGCATCAAGGATTTAGAGATTGAAATCAAGCGAATAAATATACTTATTGGCCCTCAAGCCAGCGGTAAAAGTGTTTGCGCTAAACTTCTATTTTATTTTAAGAACTTTGTATGGGAAATTTTATCGGTTGTAAATAATGAGCAGACAAAACGCAATCTAGATTCAAACTATTCCAAGACGTTTGAGGAATATTTTCCTCCAGATTGTTGGGGAAAACAAGATTTTTTCATCAGGTATGAAATTTCCAATGTTTTTATAGAAGTTAGGAGAAAACAGGATACCAAAGGTAGAATTTCCCTCAGCTATTCAGATTTTTTTAAGAAAGAATTGGCAGACCTACGCAATTTACTAAAAAAAGGAAGAGAGAAAAGCTCGGAAATAGCTCCTAGTTTTGATATTATTTATAGTTCACTTTTCAGCCAAAAAATTTTAAAAGATCACTTAGTAGAAAGTTTAGGCAGATCCATTGGTCGAGAGGCAGCCTTCAATCAGCTTTTTATTCCTGCTGGCCGCTCATTTTTCTCTAATCTTCAGAGCAATATTTTTTCTATTCTGTCAAGCAATAATACCTTAGATCCATTTTTAAGATCGTTTGGCTCAACATACGAAGGGATAAAAAATTTGGGTATACAATATGAAGTTGATGTTGAAGATAAATATACAAAAGATATACTAGAGGAAATAAACAGGCTAATAGAGCAGTCTTTATGTGGTAAGCATATACAGGAAAAAGGCAAAGATTTTCTGGAGGTGGCAGATGGAAGACGTATTAGTATTGCGAACTCATCTTCCGGTCAACAGGAAACATTGCCTCTGACAATTATGCTAGCTGCACTACCTTTACTAGCTTCCCCTCCTGTCGGTCAGACAGTGTATATTGAGGAGCCGGAAGCGCATTTATTTCCAAGCGCACAGCGTAATATTGTCGAGTTGATCGCTACTGTCTTTAATTTTCGCAAAAAGCAACTTCAATTCTTTATAACTACCCATAGTCCTTATGTCCTGACAGCACTTAATAATCTGCTCCAGGCTGGGCTTCTTTATGAAGAGTCCAGCGAAGATATACAACATCAACTAGAAAAGATTGTATCTAGATACAAATCCTTAGATGTTTCCGATCTCTCAGCCTATGTTTTGAGCGATGGAAAATGCAATAGTATTGTGTGTCCTGATACTGGGTTGATTGATGCGCGAGTGATTGATTCTGTTTCTGATGAACTAGCTATTGAATTCGATCAACTTCTCAACTTAGTTTGAATCGTATATGAAAAGTCTTCCAGAGTGTGAGGAACATAGATCCGACACCAAGATTGTCTTGCAGGAGAACAAAAGTAAAATAACGTTCCTCAACCCGAATAAAGACGAAATATTAATAATTAAGGTTGATGGCTGCGTTATTAGTGACAATGAGACTTTGCGTTGCGACTACGCACTCATTCCTTCTGATGCAGTAGAAATATATGTAGAGTTGAAAGGAAGCGATATTGCACAGGCGGTTAAACAAATAGAATCAACTATTAATTTACTTTCGGCAAATCCCCAAAAGATTAAGAAGCTATGTTTTGTCGTGTCTACACGAGTGCCAAAACACACAACAAGTATACAACAGCTAAAAAGTCAGTTTAATAAAAAATTTAATGCTAGTTTCCGAATCAAGAATATTCAAGAGGAGTATGATTTAAGTACGTCCACAAGCTAAACTAACGAGAACTTTGATATGACGAACCTACAAAACTTTAGCAGAAAAGGAGTCAGCGGACGATCGCCCTGCCTCAACTAAATTTGAGTTCGTATTTATTATAATTACTTCTGACATCTACCTTAAGAAATATCTTTTCTGGACTTCCACAACACATCCCACCACTTCCAACATATACTACGGATCGGTGTGCACTGCACACCCTACAAAAACTTTTGTGTAAATCCTATTTTCCATTGCTGAATTCCTTGAACCCCGCAATTTTACGCCTTTTTTCCCTCACAATTGTGCGATATTTAGCCAGAAATTAACATTGATTTAAACTTTAAGGGAGGCATAAACAAGCTAGAATTCAATAGTTTGTGTGGAAGACATCGAGTTTAAAGACAAAATGTCACAAATAAAAAATTAATATCGATCGCACTTCTCGATCGCACATTACAAAACAACCAAAACTCAGGAGTCAATCGCTGATGATGCTAGGAACAACCGAGATCCCGCAATTAAAGCCGCTTTCCGACTCAGAACTACACAAAATGAACGCCTACTGGCGGGCCGCAAACTACCTATCCGTCGGACAAATCTATCTCTTCGACAATCCGCTACTCAAAGAACCACTCAAACTCGAACACGTCAAACCCCGACTCCTCGGACATTGGGGCACCACTCCAGGCCTCAACTTCATCTACGTTCACCTCAACCGCATCATCAAAGCCCAAGACATCAACGCCATCTACATCGCAGGCCCCGGACACGGCGGGCCGGGCTTGGTCGCCAACACCTATCTCGAAGGCACTTATACCGAATATTACTCGAACATTTCCCAAGATGAAGAGGGTATCAAACGGCTGTTCAAACAGTTCTCCTTTCCCGGCGGTATCCCCAGCCACGTCGCCCCGGAAACCCCCGGTTCGATTCACGAAGGCGGCGAACTCGGCTACGCCCTCGTCCACGCTTACGGGGCGGCTTTCGACAATCCCGATTTGATTGTGGCGGCCGTTGTCGGCGACGGGGAAGCAGAAACCGGCCCGCTGGCTGCTAGCTGGCACTCTAACAAGTTTCTCAACCCGGTTCGGGACGGGGCCGTGTTGCCGATTCTGCACTTGAACGGCTACAAAATTGCCAATCCAACGCTGTTGGCCCGCATTCCGCAAGAGGAATTGGAAAGTTTGATGGTCGGTTATGGCTACAAACCTTATTGGGTGGAAGGTTCAGACCCGGAAACCATGCACCAGTTGATGGCTGCAACGATGGATACGGCGATCGGCGAAATTAAGGCGATTCAGGAAAAAGCCCGGACGGAAGGCTATTCCGGTCGTCCCCAGTGGCCGATGATTGTGATGAAAACTCCCAAAGGCTGGACGGGGCCGAAGGAAGTTGACGGTAAGAAAACTGAGGATTATTGGCGATCGCACCAAGTCCCACTTTCGGAAATGGCTTCTAAGCCGGGACACGTCCAACTCCTGGAAGATTGGATGAAAAGCTATAAGCCGGAAGAACTCTTCGACGAAAAGGGCAAGTTAATTCCCGAATTGGCCGAACTCGCACCCAAGGGATCTCGGCGGATGGGGGCAAATCCCCACGCTAACGGCGGCCTGCTGCTGCGAGACTTGAAAATGCCGGAATTTGAAGAGTTCGCCGTTGACGTGGAAAAACCGGGCACTGTAATGGCAGAAGCAACCCGCGTTTGCGGCCGCTTCCTGCGAGAGGTGATGAAACTGAATCAGGAAAACGCCAACTTCCGCATTGTCGGGCCTGACGAGACGGCCTCAAACCGCCTCGATCCGGTGTTTGAAGTGACGAACCGGGTGTGGGCGGGGGAAATTTTGCCCGAAGACGACCACATCTCCCCCGACGGCCGGGTGATGGAAGTCCTCAGCGAACATCTATGTCAGGGATGGCTGGAAGGATATTTGCTGACGGGACGCCACGGCTTTTTCTCTTGTTACGAAGCGTTTATTCACATCATCGATTCGATGTTCAACCAACACGCCAAGTGGTTGAAAACTACTAACGACATTCCTTGGCGCCGACAGATCGCCTCTCTCAACTACCTGCTAACTTCTCACGTTTGGCGGCAAGACCACAACGGTTTTTCTCACCAAGATCCGGGTTTTATCGACCACGTAATTAACAAGAAAGCGGAGGTGGTGCGGATTTATTTGCCGCCGGATGCGAACACTTTGCTGTCTGTAACGGATCACTGTCTCCGCAGTCGCCACTATGTCAACGTGATTATTGCAGGGAAGCAGCCGGCATTGCAGTATTTGGATATGGATGCTGCGATTAAACACTGTACCGCCGGCATCGGTATTTGGGAGTGGGCTAGCAATGATAAAGGCGGCGAACCGGATGTGGTGATGGCTTGCGCGGGTGATGTTCCGACGCTGGAAACTTTGGCTGCTGTTGACATTCTCCGCCGAGATTATCCGGATTTAAAAGTGCGGGTGGTTAATGTGGTGGATTTGATGACTCTTCAGCCTGCTAGCGAACATCCTCACGGTTTGTCTGATAAGGATTTTGATGCTTTGTTCACGATAGATAAGCCGGTGATTTTTGCTTTTCACGGCTATCCTTGGCTGATTCACCGATTGGCTTACCGCCGCACGAATCACTCGAATATTCACGTTCGGGGTTACAAGGAAGAGGGAACGACTACGACGCCGTTTGATATGGTGGTGATGAATGACCTCGATCGATTCCATTTAGTTGCAGATGTACTCGATCGCGTTCCGAAACTGGGTTCTGTAGCAGCTTACGGCAAACAAGCTATCCGTGACAAGCTGATCGAGCACACGCAGTATATCACCAAGCACGGCGATGATATGCCGGAAATCCGCGACTGGAAGTGGCCGCACGCGGGCCCGGTTTCGCCGGAAGCGCCGCAGGAAACGACTGATCCGGGGGCGACGGCAGAACAAACCGTGCGATCGGGTGCACCTGGATAGGTGCGATCGCTTGTAGAGCACAAGCTACTCATCCCTATGATTGTCAACCACAGAGAAAATTAACGATTTTGCGAGTATACAACCTAGGCAAGATCGAGGTTTCACCTCAGTTTGACAATCATAGGGAGTGACATCAGTTAAATAAAGCTTCAGCAAGCAATCTCAATTTCTAGGTATGCGCCCGGAACAATAGTGTCGATGGCGTTCCGAATATGGTCTTGACGCCTTTGAATGCGCGGCCAAGATGCAGACAGCAAAACCACAATAGTAATTTGTCGGCTTGTGAGGTTTTGTTGATAACGCCATCTGCGATCGGTCGTGACCAGCAGATTATACCCCTCGCGTTCGGCTGTGTCGAGCAGATTGCCATTTGCTAATGTTGACCATCCACGTTCATAAACAGTATCTACTTTATGATCCAGCAACGAGCCGCGCAACGGTACTGGGGTACCTTGGTCGAACAATATCTTCATGCTTGCGCCATCTGCGTTAATGAGGCGAGGCTAGGGCGCGATCGAGTAATACCTCAACTTGGGCGCGAGTTACACCCGGAAACCATTCGAGAAACTGGTCAATAGAGGCTCCATCTTTAAAGTTCTCGAAAAAGGCGGCAACCGGTACGCGCGTTCCCCGAAATATCCATGCACCACTCACCTTGGTTGGATCGCGTTCAATGACTTCAAATAGATCTACATTCTGCATGGCGATCGTTGCTTGTTGCGGATCGAGTAAAACAACTAAGAGAGAATTAATCTTAGCATAAATCAACGGTGGTTTAGAATTTGTACATTCACAAGAGGCGGTCATGCTTAAAGAAATAGAAATCCAAAATTTTAGGTGCTTTGAGCAAATCAAAATTTCTGGGTTTGAAAGAGTCAATTTAATCGGGGGTAAAAATAATGCTGGCAAAACAGCATTACTAGAAGCACTTTTTCTCAATTTTGCTCCAGATGCTAGCAGTCTCGTAATCCTAAGAGATCTGAGAAGAGAGCCATCAAAAGCCATAGAAGCTATGCCTGATAGAGCCTGGGACAACTTATTTTATGCACTAAAAAAAGATAGATTTATAGTAATTATTGGCAAAGACGACAACAATAACACCGATCGATTAGAAATTAAAGTAGAAATCAATTCAATTAGAAATAAGATAAATTTTGAGTTCATGAGAAACGAAGACCAATCTACTTGGTCATTATCACCGGTTGCTGCCCGAAGTTTAAGCAATATTGGCATTTCTCTTGACGAAGTACCAATCATTCCCTCCTGGCTCAGGATTTCGGGAAAAAAACTCACAGAAGCATACGATAACGCGCGTTTGGATGATAAAGATAGCGAAGTTTTGAAATCTTTTCAAATTCTCGATCCTACAATCGAATCAGTAGAGAGTTTTTCGATTGGGGAACCGACGCTCTACTTGAGAAGGAAAGGCGAAAAGCGTTTGCCTTTATCATTGTTTGGAGATGCCATTAACAGAGTTGCAGAAATAATCCTTAAACTGGTAAACAGTCAATACAAAATCTTGCTAATCGATGAGATAGAAAATGGCATACATTATACAAGTCAGCGGGAGTTTTGGAGAGTGTTATTTCGGTTGGCGGTTGAACTGGATACGCAGATTTTTGCGACAACTCACAGTTTAGAGATGCTGCAAGAATTTGCTTATGTTGGTTTAGAACTCAATCAGGAATGCAGCAGCGCCTATTTTGAACTAGCAAAGAAACCGAAAACCGATCAAATAATCGGAATCCGGCGCGATTTAGAAACCTTGAATTACGCACTAGAACATCAAAAAGGAGTGAGAGGTGAGTAATATCGTAATAGTAGAAAGTAAAAATGATGCGATTTTTATGAAAGCAATGGTTGAATTTCTTAACTGCGAAATCCAGATAGAAAAACCTATTTATATAGATGATTATGAACGTTTGGAAGGCTTGAGCGAAACAAAGTTAATCACTACTTTAAAAGCTTTAGAAGCCGACCTTCAAAAAAGAGATATCGAAAAGATTGGAATTATTATCGATATTGATAACTCTTCAGAGCAAGAGCGGCTGGAATTGGTAAATAAATGTATAAAAGATGTGTTTGAATCTGAAACTTTGTCAAGCACTAAACAATTTATCGATATTTGTGGAGATAATGGAACAAAAGCAAAATTGGCTTGTTACTTTACAAATGTTGGAGGTAAAGGCGAACTGGAAACGCTTTTAAAGGCAATAAAGGCTAGAGAATCACCTCATGCTGATTGTTTGAATAGCTGGAAAACTTGCATAGAAAGCCAGGGACAGCAAATTAACCAGAAAGGTTTTGATAAATTCTGGGTGAGCATCTATCTCAGGTATGATACTTGCTCAGATAACGAACAGCAACAAGCTGGCCGAAAATGCACTATGTCTGGGTTTGATTATGTAATGGAACACAAAAAAGATATTTGGGATTGGGATAATCCTGCACTCGATGATTTGAAGGAGTTTTTTACACTCTTTTGCTAACATAGTAAAATTCACACACAATTAACTAACTCATGAGCTTAAGAATCTACTTTGTACGACACGGTGAAACGACTTACAGCCAAACAGGCGGTTTCTGCGGCGCTATCGACCCAGAATTAACGCCCGCAGGTTCTCAAATGGCAGAACAGTTTGCCGCCACTTACGCAAAAGTGCCCTGGGAGGCTGTTTATGTCAGTCCGATGAAACGCACAATTGCTACTGCAAAACCTTTGTGCGATGCTGTGGGAATTGAAATGCAGCTTCACGACGGACTGAGGGAAATTAATTACGGTGATTGGGAAGGCAAAACAGTAGAAGAGGTCAAAAAAGACTACGAAGAAGATTATATTAACTGGCTGACTGAACCTGCTTGGAATGCACCGACGAATGGCGGCGAAACTTCCGTGGAAATTGCTAGCAGATCGTCCTTAGTTATCGCAGAAATTCAGGAAAAGTACAAGAGTGGCAATGTTTTGGTTGTCTCGCACAAGGCGACTATTAGAATTATTCTGTGCAGTCTCTTGGGGATTGATTTGGGACGTTATCGCTATCGCATTGGCGCTTTAGCAGCTTCTGTCAGTATTGTCAAATTTGACGTGCGCGGGCCGCTGCTGGAGGTTTTGGGCGATCGATCGTACATGGATGAAACTCTCCGGAATTTACCCGGTACTTGAAATTGCGGGTAAGGTGCGGGAGCGCACCTCCATTCTGCAACTAAATCGCGCCTATGTTAGACAATCCTAAAATAGCACCTGCTCCCAAAATATGACCAAAGGCCATAGTTCCCACAACTGCACCCAAACTCAAACCGCCGAACATACTGGATGAGGGCATTGCTGGGCCTGTGCGAGGATTCTTGATTGTAGATTTGCCGATCGCAATAGCTAAAATATTGCAAATAATCATAATTAAACCGATCGTGGGGCTCCACTCTACGGTTCTGGGGGCAATGGCAAGTAAAATTGGTGTAAACATCGATCGGCTCCTTATACTTTAGTCAATGAAAATCTGATGATGAAAGTATCAAATAACTGCAACGCTTAGCTACAGATTGCATTAATACTTAATTTTTTGATATATTCCGTAATGTTAGATTCTCCTCCTGAACGCAGGGCTAGCCAGAAACCGGGTTTTTTAACATAATACTTGGTTGCCACCCGCAGAAAAGGTAAAAAAACCAATTTCTTGGGCCGGATTGCGTCGGGTAGTGAATTAGCAATTACCTATTATCTATTACCATGAAAATATTAGTTTTAAACGCAGGTTCTAGCAGTCAGAAAAGCTGCTTGTACGAACTAAATGACAGGCTTCCCGATCGCCCGCCGCAACCCCTCTGGGAAGCGCAAATTGACTGGAATCACCGCGAAGGTGTGGCTCAGTTGAAAGTCGAAACTGCCTCGGGAACTGCACTTGAGGAAGACTTCGCCTCCGACTCTCGCGAAGCCGCCATTTCTCGAATGCTGGAGACTCTGTGGCAGGGTAAAACTCAAGTTATTAATAGTTTAAAGGAGATTGATATTGTCGGCCACCGCGTCGTACACGGCGGGCAAGACTATCAGCAAAGTACGTTAATTTCGCCGGATGTTAAAGAGGCGATCGCCCGTTTATCTGTTTTCGCCCCCGTACACAATCCGGCAAACTTGGAAGGCATCGAAGCCCTTGAAAAAATCCTCCCAAATGTGCCGCAAGTAGCAGTATTTGATACAGCTTTTCACGCACAATTGCCACCCGCGGCATTTGTTTATCCCGGCCCCTACGAATGGCGGGAAAACGGGATTCGCCGCTACGGTTTTCACGGCATTAGCCATCAATATTGCGCGCGCAGGGCGGCTCAAATTCTCAACCGTGATTTGACCGATTTGCGGCTGATTAGCTGTCATTTGGGCAACGGATGTTCTCTGGCGGCGATTCGCGGGGGCGTGAGTGTTGACACGACGATGGGTTTTACTCCTTTGGATGGTTTGATGATGGGAAGTCGATCGGGTGCGATCGATCCGGGGATTATAATTCATTTGTTAAGGCGAGAAGATTTAACTTCTGAAAAATTAGATAATATTCTCAATCGTAATTCTGGTTTAAAAGGGATTTCTGGGGTATCTAGCGATATGCGACAGATTGGAGATGCGATCGCCCAAGGTAATGAGAGAGCTCAACTTGCTTTGGATATTTACATTCACCGTTTGCGCGCTGGAATTGCGGCGATGCTGGCGAGTTTGGGTGGGTTGGATGCTTTGATTTTTACGGCGGGTGTTGGGGAAAATTCCGCTGTTGTGCGGGCTGCAGCTTGCGAAGCTTTTGGATTTATCGGTTTGAAATTGGATGGGGAAAAGAATCAACAGTCGCCGGTGGATGAAGATATTGCGGCAGTGGATTCAGCGGCGAGAGTTTTAGTCATTCACACGCAGGAGGATTGGGAAATTGCGCGAGAATGCTGGAAACTTTATCACTAATTTATTTTATGGATTCTCGCCTCTTCCGTACTTAGTGTGCTGGCGTTAACTTAAATTTATCCTGAAGGCTTGCTAGGTAAGGCTTGGAAATTATTTACATCTGCTTGCGCTGTTGAGCAACTTGCTCAAGTAGTGGCGATTTCCTTGAAATTCCAGCCAGCTATGGTGTAGGACACCAAAAAACTAATAATTTGGCACGCTAAGTACGGAAGAGCCGATATTATTAGGCTGATTAATCATAATTGGGGAAAAAACTCCCTTTTTTCAGAGGGATATGACGGCTATGTCCTTGATTATATCAGTGTTCTGACGGGGTTCTCACCCTGTCAGCGCAATGCGTGGCCGGATTGTTAAGGGTTGCTAATTGGAACTGATTTGGGAAAGTCGGTTGATGGTGGCGCCGATTACACAACTTGCCTGGGGGCGATCGGAATTTCAATAATAAACTCGCTCCCCTCTCCTGGTGCAGAAACGCAAGTCAATTTTCCGCCGTGAGAACTGACAACAATCGAGTGAGAAATAGACAATCCCAAACCCGTTCCCGAACCCACGGGTTTAGTTGTAAAAAATGGATCGAATATCTTGTGCAGCACCTCAGTGTTCATCCCTGGCCCGCTGTCGGCAATTCTAATTATGGCAGAATTCCTGTCAGTCACCTCTGTAGAAATTGTAATCGTAGGCTGTTGATGAGAGTTTTCTGGGGAATCTCTTGCGACGAGGAGAGCATCGATCGCATTGGTGAGAATATTCATAAACACCTGATTGAGTTGTCCGGCGTAGCATTCCACCAGCGGTAGAGAACCGTAGTCTTGAATCACCTTAATAGACTGTCGTTCCGGTCTATCTTTGAGGCGGTGTTGCAAAATCAGTAGGGTGCTGTTAATACCCTCATGGATATCCACTGGTTTAAAGTCTGCTTCGTCCATCCGCGAAAAGTTCCGCAACGACAGGACAATTTGGCGGATGCGATCGGTACCCATTTTCATCGAAGACAGCATTTTTGGCAGGTCTTCTTGCAAGAACTCCAGGTCGATTTCTTCGGCTGCTATTTGAATTTCGTCAGCAGGGTTAGGATAGTGCTGTTGATAAAGCTCCACGAACCCTAACAAATCTTGGGCGTATTCCTGTGTATGGACGAGGTTGCCGTGGATGAAGTTGACCGGGTTGTTAATTTCGTGGGCGACTCCCGCAACCAGTTGCCCCAAACTAGACATTTTTTCGCTCTGAATTATCTGTGATTGGGTGCGTTGCAACTCACTTAGGGCGTTTTTGAGTTCACCGGTGCGGTCTTCCACCCGGTCTTCTAATTCTGCATTACTTTTTTCTAAGGCGGTAAACGATTCGCGCAGTTGTGTTGCCATGTGGTTAAAGGAGTTGGCAAGGGCGTTGAGTTCTTTAATACGGCTGTCTTCTACAGCTTGGTCGAAGTTGCCAGATGTTATTGCCTCACTCGCCCGATTCAGTCGCAGAATCGGACGCGCAATCCAGCCGGAGGTGAGAACGCCCATCCCACAAGCTACCCCCAATGCTGCTAAGCAGAGCAAGATTGTGGTGCGAGTATTGGCATCAATCTGTGCCATGAACTCGCTTTCTGGCACACTCACCACCACTAACCAATCCAATCCATATTGGTCGCGCCAGGGAGTGACTTGCACATAGTAGAGTTCTCCCTGAAAATCAAGTCGCAGATCGGTGTTTCCAGAAATGGATTGAAACCCTTTGAAGCGTTGCTGGATTTGTTTGGCAATTCCCTGCACTATGGGATTGCCACTGTCGATCGCCTTCAAACGCCGAATCTCGTCTTTGACGGTGGTAAAGGGTTGTTCTTTCGCAGAATTTGCGATCAACAGCCCATTTCGTTCCATGATGAAAACCTGCCCTGAGCTACTGACATCTATATTCCGTAAGAAATCGCTCAGTTTCAACAGATGGATATCGACTCCAACCATTCCGAGCAAGCGATTATTTGCGTCATAGATGGGGCGACCCGCCGAGGCAGCGATGTAGGGATAATTGGGATAATTCATGGTGACGATCCGCGACCAGATGGGTTTACCTGCTTTCAGGGGCTCGGTGTACCAGGGTTCTTGGAAGTTGTTCCAATCATAAATAGTCAGGACGTGAGTGCGATCGCCTTTGTTATCGGTGGCATAGCTGGTGACATTATTCGGCGGTTTGGGACTCCAATCATCAATCACGACGGTTTTGCCGTCGTAGTATCCGGCTCCTACTCCCTCACCCGTGGTCAGTCCCATGCCGATGTAAGTCAGGTCATAGGCCTGCACTTGGTGCCAGAAATACTTACCGACGGTTTGGCGATCGCGCACATCCAGCAATCCCATCCGAATCGCATCGGCGTTAATCTGAATCACTTGATGCGGAATAGATAAATAAGCATTCAGATGCTGATTCACCGTACTGCTGGTTCGATCCATCAACCGATCCGCCAGGTCGTTTACCGCTTTTTGTCCATTTTTGAACGACAAATATCCCACCAGACCGACCGCTCCACAGATTTGCAAAACAAATGGCACGATCAGTATGAGCTGCAATGGGATCGCCTTAGTTTTGCCGAAGTGACGTATATTCATGATCGGAAATTACTTTTATTTTAGTATGATCTACTATCTACAGTTCGATCGTGAAGATACACACACTATTTACTTTTTTCATTAAAAATCTGACACTTTTTATCCTTTGCCGGAGCATTGCCACCTCGTCGTGATCTACAGTCCTCATGGTGGCTGCAAAAGGGCGATCGCCCTATTATGAAAACCCTATCGATCGACTTTGCTACAGAGTTTTCGGCTAGTTAAAATTGCGAATTCAAAGTTTAGTAAACTGAGATGTTGCACCATTCTCAATAAGGTTTTTATGGACAGGTTCGGGGGCGCACCCCACAAGAAATTCATTTTTTGTGGAACAGGCCGGAAAGCCTGTTCATGAAAATGGTGAAAGATATCAGGTAAACGCAATGCGTGGCCGGATTGTTAAGGGTTGCTAACTGGAATTGATTTGGGGATGTTGGTTGATGGTGATGCCGGTTACAAAACTTGCCTGGGGGCGATCGGAATTTCAATAATAAACTCGCTCCCCTCTCCTGGTGCAGAAACGCAAGTCAATTTTCCGCCATGAGAACTCACAACAATCGAGTGAGAAATAGACAATCCCAAACCAGTTCCCGAACCCACGGGCTTAGTTGTAAAAAATGGATCGAATATCTTGTGCAGCACCTCAGTGCTCATCCCCGGCCCGCTGTCGGCAATTCTAATTATGACAGAATTCCTGTCTGTCACCTCTGTAGAAATTGTAATCGTAGGCTGTTGATGAGAGTTTTCCGGGTCATCTCTTGCGACGAGGAGAGCATCGATCGCATTTGTCAAAATATTCATAAATACCTGATTCAACTGAGACGCATAACAAGTAATTAGTGGTAGCGTGCTGTAATTTTTAATCACCTCAATTCCCAAACGCCCGCCCTCTTTTCTCAGGCGCGGTTGCAGCAACATCACCGTACTGTCGATGCCTTGATGGATATCTACCGACTTCATTTGCGCTTCGTCGAGGCGCGAGAAATTCCGCAAGCTTAGCACAATATCCCGGATTCTTTCCGCTCCTACTTTCATGGAATCCAGCAGCTTTTGCAAATCCTCGCTCAAAAATTCCAGCTCAATTGTTTCTATTTCTTCTAGAATTTCATCAGCAGGTTCTGGATAGTGCTGCTGGTAAAGCTCTATCAATTTTAGCAAGTCTTTAACGTATTCGCTAGCCGGATTAAGATTGCCGTAGATAAAACTTACAGGATTATTAATTTCGTGAGCTACACCAGCGACCATTTGCCCCAAACTCGACATTTTTTCCGTTTGGATTAATTGAGCTTGAGTTAATTTAAGTTCGCGCAAAGTTTGTTCTAAACGCTCGTTTTTTTCATTTAACTCCTGCGTCCGTTCTTGCACTTTCTGTTCCACAGAATTGTAAAGCAGAGCATTTTCCAAAGAAATAGCCACTTGGGAAGAAAGCAACCTTAAAACTTCCAATCTGTGGGGAGTAAATGCTCCGACAGTCAAATTGTTTTCTAAATAAAGAATGCCGATCAGTTTGCCTTGATTGATGATTGGAGTACACAAAATAGATTGCAGTTTGTGTTTAGCGATGTAAGGATCGGCTGTGAATAGTCCCTCAGCCGCCGCATTGCTCAACACCAAATCCGAGCGAGTCCTTTCCACATAATTAATCACCGTCACAGGTAAATCATGATAGTCTCCAACAGGCGTAAATTGCAGCACAGCTACATCTTCAGCAAATACTGACGCTTTAGCTGAAATCAACAGTTGACCATCTCTAACTAAAATCAGAAAACCTAATTGAGCACCTGCATTTTCTAAGGATATTCTCATCAAAGAAGCCAGCAACTTATCGAGGACAATTTCGCTAGAAATCGCCAGAGATGCTTTCATTACCGTTGCCAAATCCAGCACTCTCGCATCGCTGCCAGTAGAAGTATGAATAGTTGTGGTAGTTTGATTGTTGTTAAAACTTCCGTTGAGGGGCGTCATTTCCCGCAACTGCGGATACTTCTGTTCTAAATCTTCTACTTTGCGAACTGCACCCCAGCGCAAGTAGCACGAGTGAGCTTCGCGCAAGTGAATTTTGGCATATTGATACTTGCCTTTACTCAACCAAAACTTAGCTGCTAGTTCATTAGCTAGCGCTTCATTTTGGACAAACTCATTATCTTGGGCTAAATTTATAGAGAAATCGTACAGTTCTACAGCTTCTGAATCTTTCTTGGAAATTCTGGCTATTTCTGCTTGTACTAAAAGATACTTGTGCAGAAAATTTTCGGCACAGTTATCTGCCCAAATTTTCATCTGTTTTTGGTTTTCCTCTAACTTTTCCAAGTATTCCTTTTGCTTGTCTTCTGAAACATTTGGGAAAACGGCGGCTAAAGTTAGAGAAAAGAAAAAATTCCACTCGGTAGCAGGTATCGCTCCGGTAATAAAAGATAGCTGTTTTTCTACTTCAAAAGCTAGTTGTAGCGCTTCGTTGAAGTTGCCGTACCAGTACATTACCTGGCATTTGCGAATCTGATAAAGGCAGAGCGAGTACAAATTTTGATGAGCTTGACAGTTATGTACGTATTCAGCTTCGCTGATATCTTCGCTTTCAAATACAAACTTTTCAGGAGTTAGTTTGCTCAAGTTACGCAGGATCAACTCTACCCCTAATAATATATCGGTTACGAGCTGATTTTTGGTTTTTTGGCTGAACTGCAAATATCTGCTCGTGTCTGCCAGAATTTGCGAGATTTCTTTACCTTGAAAAAATGAGTTAGCTATGCGGTTGGACAGGATATAACCCGCATACTCTAAATCTCCTGATTCTAAAGCTGCTTGATATCCTTCATTGCTGATCGCGTGGGAATCTTTGATGTGGTTGAACCAGTAATAAAAAATACTGACCAGGGATGAACAAGCTCTGCATTTCAAGCCGATATTGCCAGATTTTTCGCTGAGATTCAGCGAGAGCAAGCCGAATTGATACGCAGCTTTGTAATCTCCCGAAACTGCGTTTAAGAACATACCGTAGCCAGCATAGCAAAGAGAGGCTTC
Organism: Microcoleus sp. MON2_D5; assembly: GCF_036701905.1. Lineage (NCBI taxonomy): Bacteria > Bacillati > Cyanobacteriota > Cyanophyceae > Oscillatoriales > Microcoleaceae > Microcoleus > Microcoleus sp. MON2_D5. Next base: position 88,008 of record NZ_JAUBRM010000001.1, on the reverse strand, counting down.
GGGTACTAAACCGTATTGTAGAGAAAGATTGACTCCTTTTAAAACGCTGACTTTCCACAAGTCGGGATTTTTGAGGTACGCGGATGTCAGCAAGTTGGTAATTAATTTGACTGCAACTTTTTTGTCGGGTACAGTCATTTCGGGGGCGTCAATTAGGGAAGCTATTTCTCTACCTGCTAAAATATTTGTTGCGGCTGCAAATTCTTCGGATATGACTTTTTGTAGCCCGTCTAGCGGCAAGTCAATGCCTAGCAAGTCCAAAGCTTGGATTCCGGCTTTAACGGCTTCTTCGTACTTCGCCCGCAGGGTGTACTGCACGATCAGCAGGTTGTAAATTTCTACCTTTTCTAAGGGCGATCGCGCTTTTTCCAACGTTATATTAATAAATTCTTCGGAGTTCTCGAAATAACCGTTTAAATACTCAACATTTGCCCGCTCCATGTGCAAGGCAAAGGCTAAATCGTAGTGGGCATCCCAAATATCGGCGCTCAAACCGTCCATGCCTGCGGTCAAATACTGCAAGGCAGCAACATAAGCAGTGGCATCTTTGGCTCTGCGGGCGGCGTCTAAATTCAGCGTTGCCAGTTCAATTAATTCTCGATCGTCTTTAATTAGCGATCGAGCCACATTCAAGTGATCGACTAATTCAAAGATTCTGTCAGCGCGATATTCCGCCGGGGTGTTTTCTAGGATTTGCCTGCCTATTTTCAGGTGAACTGCCTTTTTCTGCGAGTCGTCGATCAGAGCGTAAGCTGCTTGCTGTACGCGATCGTGCAAAAATTTATAATTCAGAATTAATAGCGGAAACAGCACGTAATCTAATGACTTGCTTTCCAATTCCGAAGTTGGCAGAATCAATCCCGACTTAATGGCGGGCAACAGGTGAGAAAAAGTTTCCGAGGCTTCTTTTTCATGAATTAAAGAAAGAGTATTCAAGTCAAATTCGTTACCCAAACAAGCCACTAAACGCAAAACTTGCTGAGTTGAACTTGGCAGTTTTCTCAATTTTTGTACCATCAAATCTACTACATTGTCAGTGATAGCGCACTGTTCAATTTGAGTCATATCCCAATGCCAGCCGCCTTTACTACCCGATTGTGGCGGGTGAAAAACTAGCAGGTTTTCCTGATACAATGTTTGCAGGAATTGATTGACAAAAAAAGGATTCCCGTCGGTTTTGCTGATTACCAATTCAGCTAAAGGTTTGACAGATTCTCGATCGCTGTGCAAAGTCTCCGCAATCAAATGAGTTATGTTTTCCACCCCCAGCGGCGACAAAGCAATCTGATTAATGATAGCTTCCTGATTTCGCAGTGTCTCCACTGTCATCATTAAAGGATGAGTAGGACTAACTTCATTATCCCGATAAGCACCAATTAAAAACAGATATTGCGTAGCTTCATCTGTCATCATCAATTCGATCAGCTTGAGAGTAGCCGAATCAGCCCACTGCAAATCGTCGAGAAAAATGACCAGCGGATGTTCTGGCTGGCAAAATACGCGAATGAAATTTTGAAATACTAAATTAAAGCGGTTCAGAGATTCCGTCGGCCCCAATTCAGCTACAGGAGACTGAGCTCCGACAATTAGTTCAACTTCGGGAATGACATCAATAATAATTTGTCCGTTTTGACCGAAGGAACTGCGGAGTTTTTCGCGCCAAACTGCTAATTGAGCCTCACTTTCAGTTAACAGTTGCCGCACCAATTCCGAAAAAGCGCTGACAACGGCCGAGTAAGGAATAGTCCGCTTATACTGGTCAAACTTTCCCCAAATAAAATATCCACGCCTGCGGGTAATAGGTTTGTCTAAAATCTTCACCATTGCAGATTTGCCAATGCCGGAATAACCGGCAATCAGCATCATCTCGCTGCGGGATTTATGCTGTCCTCTCGCCAGGACTGACAAGGGACTTTCTTTTTTCGATTTGCTCTCTTTTTTGATGACAGAAATTTGGGAATCTTCGGTGCGGTAGCCTCGATTATTTGTTGCTGCTACCCGTTCAAATGCCGCTAAAAGAGTTTCAACTTCTCGCTGTCTGCCGTAAAGTTTTTGAGGTATTTGAAATTTGTCGGAAATATCTTGGCGGCCGAGAGGAAACTCAGAAACAACCCCAGATGTTTGCCACTGAAACAGGCAGGATTCCAAATCTGCTTTTAGTCCCCAAGCACTTTGATAGCGCTCCTCAGGAGTTTTTGCTAACAATTTCATCACAATATCTGAAACAGTTTGAGGAATTTCTGGTGCAATTTCAGCGAGAGGTACTGGCTGTTTGGCAATGTGACAGTGAACTAACTCCATGGGATCTGTAGTGGGAAAAGGGAGTTGTCCTGCCAGGAGTTCATAGAAGGTCACGCCGAGCGAATAAAAGTCGGTGCGGTAATCGACTACCCGGTTCATTCTACCGGTTTGTTCGGGCGACATATAGGCTAAAGTGCCTTCTAAAAAATTGGGATTTTTACTCGGAATATTTTCCAGGTTGGATGCAGTTGAAATACTAAAGTCTATTAGTTTTACTTGTCCTGTAGCAGGATTAAAAACTATATTAGAAGGGTTTATATCTTTATGAATTACATTTTTTCCGTGAATTTCGCCCAAAGTTTCCGCAACTTTGATAGCCGTAGTCAGAAATCCTAAAATGGTAAATTTTTGGGAACCCATAAATATCTTTAAAGATTCCCCGCCAAAATCTTCTAAGATCATTGCCAGACTATTTCTAACCTGTTGCAACTTATACACTTTAACAACTCCGTCCAACTGGCTTAAGTTGGCAGTGATCTCATATTCGCGCTTGTATCTATTGAGTTCTTCAGGAGTCGGATAGTCTTCTTTGATAAGTTTGATAATAACAGGTTGGTTGTTCTGCTCGTTGTGGCCGCGGTAAACCAGGGAAGTGCTGCTTTCATAAATGAGAGCGAGAACTGCAACGCCGGGAATTGCCATCATAGTTGGGTTCTCTCAAATTAGGTGTGCTTGGTCAATGTTACAGGACTTACGCGCGGCGGGCTAGAAACCGGGTTTCTTCGTTGCTAGTCGTTGACAAACCCAAGATTTTTTCGTATAAACCGGGTTTCTTTTCGTAAATCCTCTGTTATTCTTCATTATCGCTCAAGAGCTATCTTTTGGGATGTGTGGGAACGCAGGCCTTGACAGCAAAGAGCTACTGCTGACAAAAGCACGCTGGGGCTTTCGTTACCTCAGCAGTTAGGTTAACAAGATCGCAAATACAGGAGTTGTGCAAGGATTTACTCTAATACTCGATCGCCACGCTGACAACTAAATCATCTCAGCTTCCAAGCAATTGCTTGATTTTAGGCGTTCGCCATCACATCTGGTGAAAATACGCAAGTGCTGAAAGATTTATTTTTTCGGTGACAAGGGGGGAATTGTGGGTGCTAAAAAAACCGGGCGGTGCAAGTCTTAACTGCAATTCGCGGTCGAGGCGCTGAGGGAAGTAAGTGTTGCTTCGGGAGCGGCAATTTCCTTTAATTATATCTATTTTGGCTCATCGATTAACAGTTCTAACTGACCGTTAAAGCAAAGTAAATTTGACAAAAAATGCAGGATTATTGCACCTTGTCTGGTGCGCGGCAGCGAACCCTACATTAATCAAATTTGCCTAACTTTTAAGAAAATTTGAGGAAAGATTAAGAATTATTGCCATAAAACCCGGGTAAAGTTGTTTGAATTGCGAGTCAAATGCCAAGCAGCAAAGGCTTTTGAGCATTTACCACATCTGGAAATCATCAGAAAGTTACTATTTCTAAAGGATTCATCCGGTGAGAAAATCAGAAACAACCTTAAAATTTAGCAGTAATCGCCCGATCGGGCAATTCTCAACCAGCACCAGGAAAAATACCTATGAAATTGGCTTATTGGATGTACGCAGGCCCAGCCCACATCGGCACTTTGCGCGTGGCCACTTCCTTCAAAAACGTCCATGCGATCATGCACGCACCGATTGGAGACGACTATTTTAACGTCATGCGTTCCATGCTGGAGAGGGAACGGGATTTCACCCCGGTGACTACCAGCGTCGTTGACAGACACGTACTGGCGCGGGGTTCGCAGGAACGGGTGGTGGACAACATCACCCGCAAAGACAGAGAAGAACACCCAGATTTAATCGTGCTCACCCCGACTTGCACCTCAAGCATTCTGCAAGAAGACTTGGAAAACTTCGTGGAGCGAGCTCAATTGGATGCTAAAGGCGATGTATTGCTGGCGGATGTGAACCATTACCGCGTCAACGAACTGCAAGCAGCCGATCGCACTTTGGATCAAATCGTCCAATTTTACATAAACAAAGCCCGCAAAAAAGGCGATTTAGTAGAAGCCAAAAGCGAAAAACCATCTGTCAACATTATCGGTATGTCTACCCTGGGTTTCCACAACCAGCACGACTGCACCGAGTTGAAGCGTTTGATGGCAGATTTGGGCATTGAAGTCAACGAAGTTATTCCCGAAGGTGCTTCGGTTCACAACTTAAAAAGACTGCCCCGGGCTTGGTTTAACTTGGTTCCTTATCGGGAATTGGGGATGATGACCGGGGAGTATTTGCAAAAAGAATTCGGCACGCCGATGGTGGATATTACGCCGATGGGTGTGGTGGAAACGGCGCGCTGTATCCGCAAGATTCAGCAAGTTTTAAACGCTCAAGGTGCGGATGTTGATTACGAAAATTTTATTGACCAACAAACGCGGTTTGTGTCGCAGGCTGCTTGGTTTTCGCGATCGATCGACTGCCAAAACTTAACCGGCAAAAAAGCCGTCGTATTTGGCGATAATACGCACGCTGCGGCGATGACGAAGATTTTGGCTCGCGAGATGGGAATCCACGTTGTGTGGGCTGGAACCTACTGCAAACACGACGCTGACTGGTTCCGGGAACAGGTAAGCGAGTATTGCGATGAAGTGCTCGTCACGGACGATCACGGGGCGATCGGGGATGCGATCGCCAAAGCCGAACCTTCGGCAATTTTCGGCACGCAAATGGAACGCCACGTAGGTAAGCGGTTGGATATTCCCTGCGGCGTAATTGCTGCACCGATTCACGTCCAAAATTTCCCGATCGGCTACAAGCCATTTTTGGGTTATGAAGGTACGAATCAGTGCGTAGATTTGGTCTACAATTCCTTTACTTTGGGCATGGAAGACCACTTGCTGGAAATCTTCGGCGGCCACGATACCAAGGAAGTGATTACCAAGGGTATTTCGGCTGATTCTGACATGGGTTGGACGAAGGATGGACAAGCTGAGTTGAATAAAATCCCTGGTTTTGTGCGGGGTAAGGTGAAGCGCAATACTGAGAAGTTCGCGCGCGATCGGGGGATTGATAAGATTACCGTTGAGGTTCTTTACGCAGCGAAGGAATCTGTCGGCGCTTAATTAATTGTAAGGTGGGCAAATGCCCACCTTATTGCTAATTTCTTGAATCCAATCTTAGTCAACTTAAAATCTTTCCAACCAGTTTTCTAAAGCTAAGTCTATCAAAATTTCTAATTGTGTAGATTGGTTTGTTACAGTTGCCGGGTTTATAAACTTTTCAAAATCTTGAAACTTATAAAAACTTGACACGCCTCTTTTACCGGGAGGAATATAGCCTGCCAAGATAACATTCTGCAATTCATCAGCAAGGACTTGCATTCTGCCTAGAGGTTGCCTGTAACTTACTGATTGTTTATCAGGGATGGGTAGATACAAGTAAATTCCCGGATCATTTGATGAATTAGCCAGATTCATTTTTGATGAACTGCTGTGACGAATTTCAGCACAAATTTTACTTTGACCGCGACCATACTTAACAACACCACTAGCAGTTATTTCCTGAATTTTCTCATGGAAACAAAGAATCTGTTCTCTCATTTTAAGAACTTTTCCCTGATGTTCCGAAGTGCATTCGGCCATAATGTTATACAATGCTTTGGGTGGTTCCGGTAAATTGGCTGCTATATCCCAAACATCTTGTTGACTGTGTTGAAACTCTGCACTAAAAACCTGACCTGTATCTATATTATTAAAATTTATAAAAAGTTTATTTTCTTCTTGAACTACATCAAATTTCAATAATTCAAAAGATAGTTGGCTGTACTTTATATCTATTAAATTTTGTTTATGAAAGCTAGGGGCAATAGCGACCAACCTGATAGGTTTGATATAATCTATTTCCCGATCGTAGGGTTTGAACTGAATCAAATTACTATAATAACGAGTTAATTGCTGAATCAGACTTTTATCTGCCTCATTTTTTAGCTCTTGCACTACTAACTGTTTACTTTCATCTACTGCCAAAATATCACAAACTTCTCCGTTAACCGTATGTTGACGGTTCAAAGGTGTCAGTCCAAACAAACAATCCAAGTTATCCCACACAAAATCTTCCAAGGCTTTTTCACTTCCAAATCCCCATTTTTTTCCGGATTTTTTCAGTATAGTGTTAATAGCAGGAGTTCTAATAGACTTTCCGTGTAATGACCGCTGCCTCGATTTAATTCTCAACTGTTGTTCGCGACGCTTAGCTTTTTCTAGCAAATCCTCGGCTTGCATTATTCTTTGAAATGGCTTAGTCATCTTAAGTTGATGAATGTAATAAATATAAACTTCAATATATCACATTAGAGGAATTCCGTCAATCAATACTTTCTAGTTTTCATCATCAACGCTTGCGTTTTCAAACCAAGTGCGATCGCCCACGAGAGAATTTCTACAATATCAGATGAGCCAATCTTGCTCTCCTGCAAAAAATCATTTCAACCTCTACCAAAAGGGAGCATCCCGTTCCTGTGGCGATCGCCCGGAAAGCCTAAAAATAGTTTACCGAAGCATCCCCGATTCCGATTTAATCATGCCGCTCTCCTGCACAACAGCCGACGCTGCTTCCCCCAAAATCCTGTGTGCAGCCGTCGTCGGATGAATGCCGTCCCAAAACAAAAATCGATCGGGACTACCACAAACACCTCCACCCGATAAACACGCACTCGTCACATTAGTCAAGCCATATTTAGCCGGAGAAGTAATGGCTTCCCGATAAAGCGCATTAGCATCCAGAGTCGCAATCTTTAAGTTTGAATGCTGTTGACTTAATACCTTAACCGTTCGCCTCAAACCCTGATTGTGTGCTTGTGTTAATGCAGTGAGCCTTGCAGAATTAGTGCCTGTTCGCGTCGCGGGTAACTGCCCCAAATCTGGTAAATTTGCCAGCAGGATATTTTTGGCACCCACACCAGCAAGAGACGCGATCGCCCTCGCCACATTTTCAACGGGAAGGTTCGCATTATTTACCCCCTGCAAATAATCATTGGCACCCGCCCACAGTACATACAGCGCATGAGGATTTGCCTGTTTTTGGGATTTAGTCCATGACTCAACTTGAGCTAACAAACCAGGGACAAGGCTATTGCGATCGCTCCCCGTTGTTGCACCTCCATAAGCCAAATTAGTGACTCGTTCAGGCGGCAACTTCAGGCGATCGGCCAGATATTCTACCCAAACCTTACCATTCGAGTAACGCCCTTGAAAGTAAGTCGAACGAGGCGGATATTGACCCCCGCTTGCTCGAAACACCATTCCCATATCCGAAAGACTGTCCCCAAATACATAGAGTCCATTGACAGCCTCAGAACTTTGAGCTGATAGCATGAGTGCAACCATAAAAGATAAAAACGCAATAATTACTGCAACAAACGATCTTTTTAACACTGGGTATTAGTTATATTCGTAAAATATTTGATAAATTTTTATCGACAATTACCGAGTTGGTGATTTTGACATTTAGTGTTAGTTAGATTCTTGAAATAGCTTAAATATTTGCCCCAATTACTAATATATCAATTTTGGGAAAAATGAGGGGAGTAAAACTGAACTTTAATTGTGGGTTGCCTCACTCCACTGCTCAACCTACATAGATTGGTGATGTCCTTGACACTTTTCTCATGGTATCTAGCTCATAGCGCTCTAGAGGGGATAAAACCGTACATTTTTTGGGAGATTACCCAATAAAGTTAGGCAAGAGGCGAACCAGCAGCATCCCGGTTTTAAGCTAGCACAAGCTTTAAAACGCTCCTTTTGTTCAGGGGTGATAGCCACTCCTCCTACGAATGCAATTGACGCTTCTGTTGAGGCTTAACTATTCTCCTCTCTTGATAGTTGTTTTACCTAACCGGGCTCCTCCCTACAAAAGCCTCCCAAACAACCACCCTTGAGATAACTATCAATCACGAAAAAAAGAATTGATTCAAAACGGATTTACTGGGCCTATCGAGAAATTGACCGCACTTTTGTTCCTTGAAAGCCGACACAAAACAAAAACCCTCCCCAACAAGGAGAAGGGAGGGTGAAAAGACAGTGAAAATTTTAATTTTTTGCAGAATTAACAATAAGGAGTTACATCTTCGCCGCACTCGTCAGCCAAATAACACAAAGCTCGAAAGCGCAGCCCAACGACTTGCTCGTAAAGGGGATTTAACTTGCACAGCGGCGGAATGGATAATAAGGTGCGATCGCCAATTTTGACTTCTCGCTCAAACGGACACTGGCTGGGAATAAACTTACACAGCAACCGAGCCAACTTTTGACTTTTAATTGCAGTGTTATCAAGCCATTGTTTTAGCGGATGCAAGGGGTCAAAGTGTGGCTTTTGACCGTAAGGTTGAGAATTTGTAGCGACATTAACGGCTGTTTCTTGTTTGCCAAATCCTACCCAATTTGGCAGAGTTCGGTAGGAAACTGTATGCTCAAATACGTTCATTTTGCTCTCTTCCTCTTTTATAACGAGGTGCCAATAACTCTTTGTAGAGCTTGTGCCATATTATCTACAATCAGTATCTACAGCATCTCGTTTTGTTTGACCGGATTGAACTTCTTAAATTAATGACTTATGGCGAGAAAAGTAGTTCCTGATTTTTTTTAAAGGCGGTGTGCGCTCTAAAAAGTGTCCTCATTTCAAGCCCAACGATTGATTGATAGGGTAAAAATTCTGTCTTCTACGTTCTAGCTTCAACCTTCGGTTGACTCTCCTTTTGTAGTTCAATTACTATTGTGACGCATCCAGGTGAATTATCCTATACGTGAAAATGCGGAATTTTTAATAAAACTTATAATATTTCTAAATAAGCTCTGCTGCAAAAAACCCTCAAACCTCGCCCCAACAATCTTTGCTCGCGATCGCTCAGAAACTTCTACAATGATAAATAATCGGTATCACCGCCCTCACCACCCATGAGTAACCCAGAAACCAAAGCTATCACCCGCGAATTGCAAAGCCACGCCGCCATTCTCGGTGGCTTCGTCTCCCTCCTCTGGATTATCGAAATTGTCGATGTATTCCTGTTCCGAGGCAGGCTGAATGCTTACGGAGTCCGCCCCCGCAGCCTCGACGGACTTCAAGGCATCCTGTTGATGCCTTTTCTACACGGCAGTTTTGCTCACTTAGCCGCCAATACCCTCCCTTTAGTGACATTGGGTTGGTTGATCATGCTGCGAGAAATTAGCGACTTTTTTATCGTGAGTGCCGTCACTGTGCTAGTCAGCGGATTCGGAGTTTGGCTGACTGGCGCGCCCTATTCCGTTCACATTGGTGCCAGCGGATTAATCTTTGGTTACTTCGGCTTCTTGCTGCTGCGGGGCTATTTTGAACGCAGCTTTACCTCTATTTTGCTATCTTTAATTGTCGGTTTCTTCTACGGCAGTTTAATTTGGGGAGTTTTGCCCTCGCAGCCGGGAGTTTCCTGGCAAGCGCATTTCTTTGGCTTTGTCGGCGGCGTATTAACAGCTCAACTTTTGGGGCGGCGGAAACGGGAAATTAGCTAGGATTAGGACTTATGGTGTATCCTATCATCACCTTAGTTTATTGCCCCTAACTTATCTGAAAGCGTAGGTTTTTTGTCAATAAACCTGGTTTTTTGTGTAACAAGTGCGTCCCGGATAGCAAGACTAACTGCTGACCAATAATTCAACGCGGGCCGGTAAGGACACAGTAAAAACCGAACCGAAACCTAACTCGCTTTCAACGTACATATCGCCCCCCATCATCACGCAAAAGTGACGACTAATAGTCAATCCCAAACCCGTGCCGCCATACTTGCGCGTAGTTGATGCGTCGCCCTGCATAAATGCTTGAAATAAATGCTGCAATTGTTCGGGGGGAATGCCAATGCCCGTATCAGCTACGCGAAAAATTATTGAGCCCGAAGGTTCTGCTATTTCTTGAGTGGTTAAGCTGTCATGTTTAACTCTTTCAATGCAGAGGGTAATAGTGCCACCTTCCGTAAATTTCGCTGCATTGCTCAGCAGGTTGAGCAATATTTGACGAGTTTTGGTAATGTCAGCATACATCATTCCCAAGTCGCTACCACAATCAACTTCAAACTTATTAAAGTTTTTATCTACCAAGGGTTTGACAGTAGAAACTACCTCGTCAATTAAATTAACCGGGTTGAAAGTTTCTAAGTAAAGTTCCATCCGACCCGCTTCAATCTTAGAAATATCTAGAATGTCGCTAATTAAAGATAGCAAGTGTTTGCCCGCTGTTTGAATTTTTTGCAAGTCGGGGATAAAATCTTCGCAGCCTAAATCCTCGGCGTCTTCTTTGAGCATATCGCTGTAACCAATAATCGCGTTGAGGGGAGTTCGCAATTCGTGGCTCATATTAGCTAAAAAGGCGCTTTTGGCTTGGTTTGCAGCTTGAGCGGTTTGAGCGACTTTTTGGAATTCTTCTGCTAATTTGCGCTGGGTAATATCTTCGGCAATACCGACGATGCGGTAAATTTCTCCGGTTTGGCTGGGGACTGGAAAAGCCCGATCGCGCACCCAGCAAACTGAACAGTCAGATCGCACTACCCGATACTCCTCATCATAATCGCCCCGCACCTGTTTCTCAAAAGCAGCCTTGACGCGATCGAGATCCTCCGGGTGAATAGCATTCCAAAAAGCCTCCGGTTCTGACTGCAAACTCTGACAGCTCAAATTCCATATTTTTTCGCAAGCAGGGCTCACATAAACTAGCTGCTTTTGATTTGGTTCTCTAATCCAAAATACCTCATGAATATTTTCTGCCAACTGGCGAAACCGCTCCTCGCTGGCCCGCAACTTCTCCATAGCACTGTGAAATTCAGTCACATCCTGAATCAGCGATGCCACCCCAATGATGCTGCCGTCCGGATCAACCAAAGTCGTATTGTACCACTCGCAAAGAATAATTTTGCCGTCTTTTCTGAGGTTCTCGTTAAGGCTGGTAACTCCTCCTTGATTAGTGAGCAAAGTTATAGATAGTTGCCTGACATACTCCTTAGCACTTTCAGGAACTATGAGATCGACTCCGTGGCGTCCTATAGCTTCCCAGCGGTTGTATCCAAAAATTCTTTCCGCTGACAAATTCCATTCCGCTACTTCAAAGTTTAGATCCCATTCAATCGCTCCCAAAGGAGTTTGGTGAAGATGGAGAGCCAGTTTTTGCTGCGAGTTTTTCAGAGAAATAATTAATTGATTTTTGTCCGCGATCGCAGATTCTACGCGATCTTCGAGAGTAGTAAATGACTCTTCCAATTGACCGGCCATCATATTAAAAGAGCGAGCCAGGACACCCACCTCATCCTCCCGCTCTACAGATGCCATCAAGCCCGGATCTACCGCCATCCCGTCCCATTCTCCCCGGGACAAAGCCTCCGCAGCCTTGCTCAGACGCCGAATCGGTACAACAATCCACCTAGAAGTCAGGGCGCCAATCGCCGTTGCCAGCACCAAAGCACCCAGACACATCACCACAGTATACCGAGTGTTGGCATTAATCCTTTCCATAAAATCGGCTTCAGGAACCGTCACCACAATCAACCAGTCGAGGCCCCTGCTGTCTAAAAGCGGCGTCACCTGTAGAAATTGCCGTTGACCGTCGATCGTAAAATCTAACTGGCGAGATCTGTCAATATTGTGCAAATCCCCGAAGCGTTCTGTCAAATAGCGGGCGGTCGATCGAATTAGAACATTCTTGCTGCTGGCTGCCACAATCCGTTTCGCAACACCATTGCTAACAATAAATGGCGGTTCCCGAGTAGAATTGGCCACCAATTGCCCAGACCTTTCTACAATAAAAGTCTGTCCTGATTTGCCAATTTTTAGAGTTTCCAAGAATTGATTGAGCTTGGAAAGTGCCAAGTCAGCACCCAGGATGCCAATCAGTTTACCATCGTCGCCATAAACTGGTTGAGCAGCCGTAATCGCTAGTTTGGGAGCGTCAAAATAAGTATAAATTTTACTCCAAGTCGGTTTCCCTGCCTGCACCGGAGCTATATACCAAGGTCGGACGCGGGGGTCGTAGTTGAGAGTAGTTTTTAATAGCTGGGTTGGTTCCCCGAACTCTGACGGCGCGTAGCTTTGAAAGTTATAGCCAGTAGATTGATTAGAAATTTGAACTTGCAACTTGCCGTCGTCGAGGCGTTCAACTCCAATAAAATCTTTTTCTTCGGATGCGAATTGAATGTAGCTAATTTTATCAAAAATTTTGATTTGTTTGTAGAAGTAGCGTTGCAAACTATCACTATCCTGCTCGTTCACAATGCCGAGACGGATGGCATCAAGATTGAGCTGATTGATTTGGTGTGGCGTTTCAATATAACTATTAATATGTTGCTGGATACGCGATGTGACTTCTGTCCGCAGTTGTGCGGCAACATGGTTGACGGCTGTGCGCCCGTTCCGCAGCGACAGCCACCCCGTCAACCCTACCGCAGCGAAAGTCTGGAGGGCAAAAGGCACAACAAGGACGATGCGAATTGGCACTTTGCCCGACATTTTTAAAATCGGGTCGGTCAGATATTTGATTGGCATGGTAAAGCAGAACTATTATTAACCCACAACATTCCGGTCAAGTACAACTTGATGAGTGCAGGTTTTGAAGTTGAGATGGTTTTAGTAGGCAAAGTGCTGTTAATAACTCGGAATCTGCCGCTGGCAACGGAATTTTTAACGACTGCCACCGCCATCTTAGCGCGATCGCGAGCTTTGGGAACATTGGCCATTGAGATGAATGCAGTATCAATCCTGAATGCACTCTACACACTCATACTATTATAGATTTTGAGATTAAAGAATTGAATAATTGGGAAAAACTGAGTCTGTAAGGGTTTAGAAGTTGCCTGCTGTTGCATTATTTTTTTTAACCGGTTTCTGAAACCGGGTTTTTTTAGCCTTTTGGCGGGCTGTAACTAACTATTGTCGTGAAAAAACCAATTGGTGAATAGCCACCCGTGCATCCACCACTAACTATTTTTCCACTCCTGACGCGCCCTAATCAAACAAATCGAGTTTTTGGTTGGCTCATTCCTGAAATGACGTATTCTGGGGTTTCAACCGGGTTGCTGGGTCCGTTCTATTTTTCCGATAGCGCGATCGAAAATTATAAGTTTTCACAGCAACTGCAATTGATATCTCCACAAGCAGCTACTTTTGATAGAGTGCAACTTAATTCTGGCTCGGTACAATAAGCGCATAGTAGGATGCAACTAGCGGAGGCATGGATGATGAACGCAGTTATTGCTACTCTTGGCACTGCTCTCGGACTGAGCTCAATTTTTATCGGTTTGACCCCGGCGGTTCTCGCCCAACAAAGACTGCAACCAGCGCCCCAAAATTCGGAAACGACTTTATCTGGGGACTCGTTGAGGACTGTGGAGGACAGAACCTTAGACTCGGACTACCAAAACTTGATTGGTGAACCAGAAACGGCGGCTAATTCTGCTAGAAGGGAAAGCAGCTTGGGCGACACATTTCGCCTCAAAATCGATGGCCCCTTGGAATTTATTACTACTCCTTCGGACGCCCAGCGTCAAGGAAATCCTTTACCTCCAAAACAAACCGACAGCGGTACAGAAGCGGGAGTTCAGCTTCAGCTAGGACTTTAGCAATTTTAAATGAATTCATTTGAAGCAAGCGATCGCGGAACCCACTTTTTAATTCTCGGAGTTATTGTGACTGCGATCGCTTTTTTATCTGAGTTTTATCACAAGTTTTGTGCGGTTTCCATCACACAAGGTTCTCTATTCTGAACCTAAAATTAGACCAATTAAACTTCCGATACAGACCGATTAGCTACATATCTTTACAATAGCGCATAAAACTGGCGGTGAAGGTGATGGGAAAGGCTCAACTGATCGATTATTTGCGGGGGGAGTTGGCGATATCGAATTCTGCGATCGCCGTTGCTCTCCGACACGGTGAACAAGATGCCAGCGAACTGCCGATGGTTCTGTGGCAGTACGGGTTAGTAACACTGGAACAGTTAAACCTGATTTTTGATTGGATTCAAGCTCAGCCGATTTAGCAATTTAAAATCCTGAGTTAAAAAATATGGATATCCGATTGCAATTTTTTGACAAATAAAGCTTGCACAAACGGTCGTCGGAAAGTATAGGGTTGAGTGTTTAGGTTGAGGGTGGGTCTTATTTTGTCCCAATTAGAAAAATACAAATATACAGCAGGGGCACAGCACTGCTGTGTCCTCATTTTTATTGCCACCTAAAATAAACTGCTTTCATATCAAATCTGGCAGCATCGGAATTAATATTACCCACAGCTTTCGAGACGGCAGTGCCTTGTCCTCTATATCATGTCTCTCGTGCAACCGGAAACGCTATCAATCTGTCGAAGATGCGATCGCAGACGGCATCCAACAGACGGCATAAAACAAACCCCAGCAACTTTTAGGTTGCCCGGGCTTGTCTTGTTTAATTTGGTGGCGGGAAGTGGATTTGAACCACTGACCTTCGGGTTATGAGCCCGACGAGCTACCAGGCTGCTCTATCCCGCGTTGCTTTGTCTCTCTTTCTAATATAAACATATCTTTCTGAAAATAGCAACCCCACAATCAAAAAAACTTTTTTGATTGTGGGAGGGGTTGCTGAAATCGGCTCCGACTCTCGATCGCCCTAAAGCATCGAAACTTCCCCGATTACCTCCAAGCGCTTGAAGTCACTGAGAGTGAGGTAAGTTTCCGAAAGAGTTTCGGCGATCGTCGGAGTAATCCACCCCAACTGCTTGAGCAAGTGAATTGCCACAGCAAATTGAGCGCGCTTTCCTCCATCCGTCACCTTAATTGCCAAGCCCATGCCTTCGCCAACGCGGCCAATGCACTGCACCCCTTCGGCGCCCGACTTGCTCACCAATTCCCCTTGAGTCAAGCGCATCAGTTCTGTGTCAAATTTACCCTCACCGGCAACCATCATTGGGTGGTGAGTCATAGCGCGGACAATCCGTTCCATATCCACATTGTTACCGGAGGCTAACTGAGCGTACAAAGACGCCATTTGCCCCAACTGCAACAGATAGGTAGGAGCGCCGCAGTCGTCGCGAGCGCTGATAAACTCTTCAGCAGGCATTGCCAGCAAGTCAGCCACTTTGCCCAAAATAAGCTGCTGGACAGGATGTTTGCGGCGTAAATAAGTGTCCAGAGGCCAGTGCAGTTGCTGGCAGACAGCCAGCATACCGGCGTGTTTGCCGGAACAGTTGTATTGCAGGGCGCTCTTTTTGCCTTCGGGAATGGGGCATTGAAGTTTAGAGGGGTCAATGTCGCAGCGCCACAGGACGTTAAATACCTGGCGCGATTGCTCGATCGTACCTTGATGCGAACTGCAAATAATCGCTAAATCTCGATCGGTCAATTCGTAGCGTTCTAAAGTGCCAGTCGCCGTCACCGCCAAAGCTTGAAAAGGCTTGAGTGAAGAACGGACAAATGAGGCCGTTTCCGAGTTACCAGCAACAGACAGAACGCGCCCGCGGTTGTCGCAGACAGCGGCCTGGGCGCGGTGCCTCGATTCCACAATACCTTCGCGCAGCAATGTGACTTCCAGTTCGGGAGCTTGGGTTCGTTTTCCCCTTGTCATATCAATTTTAGATTTTAGATTTTAGATTTTAGATTGGGGTTCAGGAAGTTATGAGTTGCGAGCTGCCAGTTAAGAGTTATAAAGTTAATCTTTCTGCCATCGTTTCTCACTCATGCACTCCGTGTGTCTTGTTGGCTGTGCGCGGCAATCTCAAAACTCAAAACTCCCTTCCCTTCCCGATTACAAACAACTCCAAGTTAGTCCCCCGGCAACCAGCAATACTGTCAAACCATAAAATGTCTGCCGCAGACGCCTGAGAATTGGTTCTAGTTGGTAGTTGACAATCAACTGGTCTTGAAGCAAAACTTCGGGAGTTTTAGGCCAAGATTGACAATCGTACCAACCAGACTCTTCGTAGACGACCGTGGGATTTGAAAGGCGCGATCGCACGTAGAACCAACCCAAGTAGAGTCGCAGCAAAGCTAATCCTAGAATAAAACCGCCACCTGCGGCACTGCTGAGGACAAACTGAGCTGGATACTTGACAGGAGCAAAGCTAGAAGCAGCTATCGGCCCAGATACCAAGCAACTCCAAGCCCACACCCAAGCTAGTTTGGCCAGGTATCCGGGCCAATTGAGTGTTACCCAGCTAAAAAACCAGGAGTCTTTAAGTTCTTGGTATTCATTGACCGGTCGCTGTTCTTGCGGAACGGGACAAATAGAAGCAGAAACGTCTTTCACATTAGCCATCCTCACGGCGTGGGGGAAAAGTCAATGCGTTCGGCGTGTCCCCAGAACGCTTCTAAATTGTAGAACTCCCGCTCTTGAGGCTTCAAAATGTGAATGATCGCGTCGCCGTAGTCCATGACGACCCAACTAGCGTCTGATAGGCCTTGTGTACGCAGTGGCAAGCGTTGCCACTCTTCTTCCACTTGGTCTGCTATTGCTTGGGATATGGCTCGTACCTGCACGTTGGAAAATCCGGTGATGATCGCAAAGTAGTCTGCCAAATAGCATACTTCTGACACCCGGAGCAATACAATATCTACTGCTTTGCGGTCATCGGCTGCTTGGGCAACGGTCATGATCAGGCCACGAGCTTCGTCTGAGGAGGTGCCGTCGGTTGCTGTAGACTTAGCCCTGGAGTATTCGAGTTGAGTTAGATCTGACATTAACTGTTTAAGTTCCTAATTGATACGGTAAGAGGGAATCGGTGCGCTACGAGCGATCGGTTGTGGGCAGTTTGAGACGGGAAATAGGAGTTAGGTTGAAGCCAAAAGTAAGGACAGGATTTCTGGTAAATTTTACTTTTAACTTGTGATTTGTTCGATCGACTTCTCCGTCGAATTTCCTGTTTCCGGCGATTCGCGGGCCATTTGCAGCGCCCAATTCCGCGTAAGTACGGTGCGGGGGTGGATGTAGCAGCGAGTTTCTAGCAAATATTTAAGAGAATAATCGCTAGTTTGCCACACGGCTGCATAAAGATTTTGCAAGCTTGCCTCGCGCAGTGCTTCTAGTTGGGCTGTGTTGCCGCGGCT
This sequence comes from Microcoleus sp. MON2_D5, assembly GCF_036701905.1. Taxonomy (NCBI): domain Bacteria; kingdom Bacillati; phylum Cyanobacteriota; class Cyanophyceae; order Oscillatoriales; family Microcoleaceae; genus Microcoleus; species Microcoleus sp. MON2_D5. The sequence continues at coordinate 70,661 of NZ_JAUBRM010000001.1, read as the reverse complement.
CGGCTCTATGGTATCTGCTATGAATACGGTACAACTGAGCTGGCTCATGTTTGGTCTGCCGAGGGTGTGATTGGCGATTGCGTCCAAAATTTCTCGATCGACCACCCCGAATTCGTCTCTGGCGACGATCGCGCTGGCGTCTGCGTGCAGCAAATGCGGGTGTGCTTCCAACACTGAGTCTAACTCTAAACCCTCCTTCTGGGCCATTTGCAGCAGCAGTTGAGGTTTGAAGTATTTTGCCAAATCGTGCAACAAACCGGCCGATCGGGCTTGTGCTTCGTCGAGGTCGTAATGGCGAGCCAAGTCACCTGCTACTTGTTCGACTCCGAGGATGTGTTTGATGCGAGCAGCAGGAACGCGCTCAGAGAGCCAAGCTAGGACGATTTCGCGCGCGGGTGCAAGTGTCAAATATTAACTCCGAAATTGTGTGATATCTAGTATTTTAGCGTTTTCTTCTCGATCGGCTGCGGTGTGGGGCTGACAGGGGTGTGGTGGCTTGTGGGATGGGGAGGGGCGAAGGGGGCGATCGGCTGTTTGGGAGATACGTTATCTTTTCTGGTAACTGCTGGAATATTCAAAAAAGTCCCTAGCTGAACAATTAGTCTAATGGACTTGCTCTTTTTGGTAATTCTCTCATTTTTTCTATTTTTAGTCAGTGCTATCAAAGGTTATTTTGTCGTTGAGCCGCTGCTAGCTTCTCTGGGAATTTTTATGATTATTTTCTTAATTCAACCTAAAAACTTTTCCTAAAAACTTTAATCAAAATGGCTGTAACGGGAAGTCAAAAGTCTGTTTCAGTAATCTGTATTTTACTTTTAATCGGGGTTGTCAGGGCTTCCTAGATGGCGGCGGGGACAGTTCCAGTTCTCGTATATTGGGGACTTAAATCGCTCAACCATCAGTATTTCATTTTTTTTGTATTTATGTTAACGAACGTTATTTCTGTACTGCTAGGAACATCTTTTGGCACTCTAAGTAGGCACGATTTCAAGCGGTTATCTTATTTCGGCAAAGGCTCCAATATTTTCTCAGCATGACTCGCTGCAACCGCCGCAAATAAAGCTTCATAATGATTCAAAGCTTCCTCAAATCCGTAATTCTCCACAGCATAATTTCTGCCTTGCTCGCCCAACGCATCCACCTTAGCCGGGTGCAAGTACAAATCCTCAACAGCATCAGCCAAAGCTTGCGGATCTTCCGGCGCTACCACCACCCCGCCACCGCTTTGCTGCACTGCTTTCTGGGCCGTACCGGTTTCGGGAACCGAAGCCAAAATTGCCCGACCGCTGGCGAGAATTACTTGGATTTTTGAAGGCATATTGAAGTTAGTAACGCGGCGCTTTTGTACGACTAAACTAACATCAGCAGCAGCTAACAATTCGGGCAATTTTTCTCGCGGTTCAAATGGTAGCAGCATTACATTATTAGCTTTGTAAGTTTCGCAATCTTGTTGCAAGCGCGCCAGTGCTGTTGATTCCCCCACAATTACAAAAGCGATTTCGGGTATGTGTTTCAAACGAGCCGCTGCTTGGACAACTGTTTGCAAGCCTTGAGTGAGGGCAATATTGCCTGCATAGAGAACGACAAATTTGCCCTTGAGTTTGTGAGTTTCTCGAAATGAGTTACTTTCCTTGGGTAAGGGGCGAATGAAATTGACATCAACCCAATTGGGCACGCAAACTATTTTTTCCGGCGGTACTCCCTGAGAGTGCAATTTTTTGATAAAACCGCTGTCGATGACGCTGACTTGGCTGGCTGTGCAGTATGCCAATTTTTCCAAAGCGTCAGCAATGCGAACTAGCACTCCGTTTTTTTTGACCAAGCCGACGCGCACGGCTGCTTCTGACACGATATCCTGAACGTTGAGGACGATCGGGCAAGCGCGAATCCAGCCGTAAAAGGCGACTGGGACGCAAATCGGTAAAGGGGGCATTGTCGAGAAAATCACGTCGGGACGCCAGCCTCTGAAGGCTTGGACGGCGCTGGAGACCACAAAACTGCCGTCTAGCAAAAGTCGGTCTAGCAGGCTGGGGTGGGGCCCGTTGACGCGCAGATAGCTGCGCTGAATTGTGACGCCCTTGTGTTCTTCGGTGAGGTAAAATTTGCCCTCATATTGCGGATAAATCCGGCGCTGCGGATAGTTGGGCATTCCTGTGACGACTCGGACTTGGTGGCCGCGCTTGACTAGGCCTTGCGCTAGTTCTGTCATCAGGGGGGCAATGCCGATCGGCTCTGGATAATAGTTATAGGAATAAATTAGAATACGCATACTATTTATTTTGAAGCAAATAGTCCAGCAGCCGCGTGCATCGAGCCTGCACCCGCAGAATTGCAGAGGATGTGGTTGGGTTCCGGGTAGGACAATAGGGGGCGAGGGGATCTTCCACTCCTGGCGAAAGAAGCCGCCCTTACCGGGCGGGTATCCCGCCCTCAGATAATGTTTTTTCGCATTACCAGGCAGTTCCGGCGATCTTCGGTACGGATATAGCGAAGATCGTCTGTAAGCTTGTACATGAACACCAGTCCCCTTTCTCCTTCTCTGTCCAAAGGATCGCGCTGCTCTTGCATGATCGAGTGCAGCTTTGCTTCTAAGTTGAAGGGTTGACCCCTGTCCCAAATCCTAATTTCTAAGTAATCGGCAAACACTTTTACCTCAATGTCTATGGGCGTCGTGGGGGGCAAGTTCTGGTGAGCGTGGCGGACAGCGTTTGTAAAGCCTTCGTTGATTATCAGTCGGCACTGCCACCAGAAATCCGCTGGTATCATGGGCAAAACGATATTCTCCAACCATTCCAAAATGGATGTTAAAGCATTCAGGTCTGTTTCAACCTGCAGGTGCCACTCGGCCTTTGGTTGCTTGTCTTTCATCTTTCTTCCCCCTGGTCGGCCCCCACCACCGCTGTACTCAGCGGCGGAGGGAGAGAAAAAGGAGGGCAAGGTCTTGGCAACATATTAGTTAAGTCAAGCTTGAGTTGAAGAAGCCCGTTTTGCCTCAAGGTGAGCATTCCTTTCGCACCATTTACTCGCACAGCAAATGAGAGACTTCCGATACTGTAAGCCGCCTCGGTAGGGCGTTTAAATAGGGAAAATTCCCGAGTCAGCTTGCGAGGAAGTGATTTAAGCTTCGACCGTGTTAGCAGTCGTTACTTTTCTAAACACAGGTGAGTTCTTCTCGTCCTCGAAAATCATGCTGGGAGCATTTGAGTATGACCTCGAACTCGCCAATTGCTAATTATTAATGCTCTGATTGCAGAGCTGGCAACTAGCTTGGCATTTTCTGGGCGTGTGAATTTTAACACTTAATGCTAACGTAGGTATCGCTAGCGATCGTCTGCTTGACTAAGTATCGAGTTCGAGTTCCCGCCCCCCGTCGGCAACAGCACCTCAAAGTTCAGCGGTGGGTTGTTGAGGGTTCCTACACAGCGCCACTATTTTTGTTAAACAGGACTGTTACAGTTTTGACAATTAGTTTGAGGTCATACACCAGGCTCCAGTTTTGTTGGTATTTTAAATCTAAACGGATGACATCTTCAAAATCGCGGACTTGAGAGCGACCGTTGACTTGCCATTCCCCTGTCATCCCGGGTTTGACATCCAAACGCTGCCACTGAGGGACTTCGTAACGCTCAACTTCGTCTGGGGTAGGCGGTCTAGTGCCGACTAGACTCATTTCGCCTTTGAGCACGTTCCAAAACTGCGGCAGTTCGTCGAGGCTGGTTTTGCGTAAAATGCGCCCGACTTTGGTAATCCGCGGGTCGTTGTCATTTTTGAAAAATGCGCCAGAAGCCTGGTTTTTGATTTGGGCTTTCATGGCTTCGGCGTTGGTACACATCGATCGAAATTTCCAAATCCGAAATTGTCTGCCCATCCAGCCACAGCGGGTTTGACCGAAAAATATCGGGCCTGGATCGTTGATAGTGATGGCTGCAGCTATGGGTACGAGCAAAATTCCTGTAATCATCAAACCGACTATTGCCCCAACAATGTCTATCAGCCGCTTCACCCACGATTGCACTGAGGGGTGGGTCATCGGTAGCTGATTGTCCGAGGGGTTGGTCTCTGTGGGAGTTGAGGTTGCAGAGGGCTGCTCGATCGTCAGCACTTGATCTAGGCTGGTGAGAGCAAATACTGCCATCACCTGCGGCTTGAGGCTTCGGAGCACCAAGTCGCTACCACGCTGTTTGGCAAATTTCAGATTGCTGACTAACGCACCGATCCCGCTACTGTCGATGAATGTCGTCTGACTGAAGTCTAGGACAATCTTGCTGGGAACGGTGCTGCCCGAAAAGAGTTGCTGGCAGGTTGTCTTGAAGTTTACGGCTTCAAGTACGCTCAAGCGCACGGGTATGTGAACTGAGGGAATCTCGTCCGAGTACGTTACCCGAAAATCTGCCTCTGGGGTGTGACTGACCATGAAGTCCTAGTTTCAAATTTCAAGCTGATGTCTTTAGCCTATTCTGTCCTAGCAGCTCCACCTTTACCAAATATTATGGTTAACAAAAGGGTAGCTTTATACAAACTTTACACAAACGCCTGCAAACTCGCCCGCCGAGAATGATATCAAAGGCAAAAATAGACTTAAGTCTATTTTTGCCAGTTTTGGTCCAAAGATTTTTGAACGCAGTCGCGGCCAAACTTTGACATCGGAATCAAGATTTTTGTGGATTCAGGCCGATTAATCTTGTCGCTAATAATTTTCGTGCCTGTCTTGCACCGGATAGCCATCGCAGTTAACAGTTAACAGCTAACACACAAGTCAACAGTTAACGGTTAACTGGAAAACCCCCGTAACAAGCGTCGGGGGATGAGGTTAAGAATTGTAGACGTTTTCTGACTGGGAGGTTTCGCGGGTGATGGGTTTGACTTTGGCTTTGGCTTTGGCTGCGTTGCGTTTGAGGGCCTGGAGACGAGCTTCGTATTTAGCCCGCTGCTGTTTTTTGGAAGTTTGCTCGATTAAGGTTTTTAAGGCGCTGCCGAGGCTTTTGTAGGCGTTTGGGAGAGTGTAGCCGAAGCGGGTTGCCAGGGCGAGGGCTTTTTCGTCGGCGTCTACTGCTTCTTTTAAACTTTTCTCTCCGTTATTTTTTTGGAAAAGTCTCCAGCCGGAGACGCCGCACAGGGATAGGGCCAGTAACAGCAGCAAGCCGTCTTGCACCCAAAGTTCACCGACGGCGCCGCCTAAACCAATGGCGAGGGCTGCCATTTCCCAACCGTCTCTGGGGATGGTGTCGTTTTGGATTCTGGCAACTTCGTGCCAAAATAGGAGGTTCCGCTGATCTATTGCTAGCTGTTCCCAGCGGATCAGGTCTATTTGGATTTCTACCTGGTCTTTGCCTATTTCTTCGCTGCGGATCAGGGTAGGATTAACTTCTATTGTTTTTTCTACTGTTACCCAACTTTGGAGTTCTGGGGGCAGTATGTTTTTCAAGCGCCGGATCTCACTCATCTCGGCTCTTGCTGTAGAGGTTGCATAGGATGTCATAGCTCCGGCCTATTGATTTTGCAAAGGTTAATATGTGTCTATTTCTGGAGTATAGCAAACCTTGAATCCAAATATAGTCTAGCAACGGGGGTCGATCGACCAATACTTGCAATTTTAGTTGATTTTACTCTGTGGGCGCGATCGCAACTGCCTGCTCGATCATTGACTTTCGACTATTTCATCAGCGGTTCGATTTCTTGTCGCAATTTCGACCAAGCCGACAAAACTTCCGGCTTAAAAGTTATGCCTTTTGGAACTAAAACAACTCCGTCCAATTCTTCAGCAATTCCCTAAAAACCTCGCAGTATAGATTCATCGGTAAGACGCACCCCCTCAACTCTACCTCGGTCAATCGGAGCTTTTAAATTCTTCTGCTGTAAATCCCACAAGCCCAGAAACTCATAATCGACAGCAACAGTTTTTTCGTCTTTCTCTATAAACTGCATCACTTCTAAACAAATTATTTTCTAGCTGTCAAAAGCTGAGACACTCTAGCTACTCTAAATCATTCCTATAATATAATCATATTTTGTTCACCTTAGTAAAATGGGACATTATAAATGTAAAAATTAAAATAATTTATTAAGTATGTTAAAAATCTGGAAATAAAATAACAGCATCTAACAAGGTTCTTACCTTACATTACCCTCCTTTATGCATGATTTTACTCTGAGTTCTAAGAAGCAAATAAACAACAATTTATTTGGCATTTTGACGGTGATTTACCGTAGTGTTACCTTTTAACAAGCTGCTGCATTTTTGACCTTGAGGATAGCTAGCACCCGCCCCTATCAAGAAAGCTTCTGTTAGACATCAAGTGTTTTTATAGTTTGGATATATTCCGCTTTTAGGGTTGAGATAGCCACTGGATGCGGAGAGATCTTGCTTAGTTAAATAGCTTTTTTAACGATTTTTTAATGTCGTGATTACCGACGAAGTATTTTCGGTGAATGTGTGCAATTAAATTTGTTTTAACGTCTAATTTTTTTTAAAAGCTAGCGATAATTAAATTAGTGTTATATGAGTATAAGAGGTTGTTTTAGGTTCCCTTACGGGGTATCTTTTTTAGAGTAAATAAAGTTGTACACCTCTTCTTTTAGTCCCAACATCCTCTCTTTTTTTGCCTTGTTTAAAATTCATTTTTTTCTCTTTTTTTGCTACATGAGCGCGATCGCCCACAGTCGGGTGTTCGATCGCGCACAGTAGCGAGTCGGAGCGCGCACAGTAGCACTAACTACTGATCTACCCCTTTTCTTATTGCAGTGGATATTACCACTTTTCGGGGATTTACACACATCCGTCAGACGCGATTTAAATGATTAAAGTGACTTGAGAAGACCGCTTTCTAACTGATAAATTGCTGCCATGATTCCGCTTTCAGGATTTGTGAGCAGCGACTTTTTGACATCTTTCAAGTATTCTACAATGTGTTCCCGCAAAATTGGTCTTTCTACTGTGACTGTGTGATTATAATCCCACAAATCCCAAATGATAATTCCGATGCCGACAATCGGGTCGATTAAACTTACTCCCAACTGACTAGCCACTGTACCGCCTGTTTTTGTGGCTACCTTGGCGGCGGCTTTGCTTGCAACTTTTGCGGTAACTTTACTACCAACTTTAGCTGCGACTCCCAAAATTAAGGGTTTAGCAACCAAATAACCGCTACCGCCAACTAATACTTTTAATGATAAATTTGAGACGTTTCCTTTGTCGCTAATTGTGGTAGCAATATCGTTCAGATATTTGTCCCACTGTACCTGCGGTATGCTATAATTGTTTTGAACTACTTTCACATTTTTGCTAACTTCTGATATGTATAAATTAGCAGTATCTTGAGTGATTAATTGAAAGCGCAGTTGAGCGTTTTTTGGCACCAGCACGCGGTTAGCAAATTCTCTTTGAAAGTCTTCGGTTAATTTTTCGGAAACAGCACGAGATGCTGCTGTCATATCAAATCTGTTCAGTACGGCAGATTTCACAAAATTAAAAGGTACGGTAAACTCCATCTTTTTTTGGTTGAAGTAATCGAAATACCAATCGAGGAAACTGTTGTCAACCCGCGCGATTACTTCTGTTTCCCATTTGTCCAACTCTTTAGATGCGAAAGTTTCGGCAGTTATATGGGATTGTTGGATGGCGTTTTTAACGTCTTGGTTGACTTTGCTAAAATCGTGTGGCGGCGATACTACAACTGCTGTGGTTCCTGTATTTGTTAGTGACTGGGAAATTAGAAAGTTACCTAATAGGGGAATGATGACTACTAAAATTACGATCGTCCAAATCATCGGTGTCACAGTTTTGATAAACTGACCGATAACTCTGAGGCGTTCTGTTTTCTCTGAATAGCTAATTTCTTCCTTGTCTTGACTCATGGCGGTTTCTCAACTGATGAGAGTTGGGCTAGTTTCGATTATAGGCGATCGTACCTGCGATCGTGTTACGGGCGTGTGGCATGGGATTCTGGAAAGGTTGAGGAAAAGTCCGCGCGAAGCTACCCCAAAGGGAATCGCCAGTTTTTAATTCTTGACTGCATAGAAATTAAAGTGGTACTATTTTTGAATATATCTCAAGCTGTTAATATGACCTTAGATCCTTTGCTTCGCAAGCTAGCAGCCATAAATCAAGCTTTATCTGCCATTTCAGCAGAAACCTGCACCGCGGCCGGATGCAATCAAGCAGTTTCCCAACCCGGTCACAAATTATGCTACGAACATTGGAAAGCTAACAACGCTCAACCCGTGTCAGCGCCCAAACCTAAACCCCAACAATCCTCTTCCCCCTCACTTCTGTCCGCTACCAGCATCAGCGAGAAACTACAAATATCAAAGCACAAAGTCAATCCGATTTTAGCAGAGTTAGGATTGGTAAACAAAGAGCGCAACGGCTGGGTAGCCACTAAGCGGGGAATCGGTTTTGGGGCGGTGCAAAAAACCTATCCTCAAGACAACACTCCTTATGTGCTTTGGCCAGAATCTATACTGACAAATCAAGTTTTTCTAGGGACTATTGAGAGTCTTAAAGGTGACAACTCAGAACAAAGCAAAACAGAAGTAAACACAAAGCAAGGGTTCCGCGAGAAGTTTCGGGAAAGTGCACAGCATCGAACAACCGACGGTCATTTTGTGCGGTCTAAAGCTGAAGTTTTGATTGATAATTGGCTCTATATGGCGGAGCTAGTTCACGCCTATGAACGCCGACTACCCATAGAGGAAGAAGCTTACTGTGACTTTTATATTCCTGGGGGGAAAGTGTATATTGAATACTGGGGATATGAGAACAACCCCGAGTATGTGGCGCGTAAGAAAGTGAAGCAAGAGCTATATCAGAAGTACGAACTCAACCTGATTGAGTTAACAGATGAACACATCAAGAATTTGGATGATTATTTGCCTAGAATGTTATTAAAATTTGGCGTAATTGTAAATTGATTGAAAAGTACGATCGCACTCTTCATCCGCGTTAATCTGCGTTAATATGCCTGCATCAGCGGTTCATAAAAAAATAAAAGAGCGATCGCCCTTGAAGCGTGCCTCAAACTTGATAATCCTTATTTGATTATCTTTTAGCCTGCTTTACTTAACACAAGCAGAATGTACTGGTCAAGACTAACTCCTTCCCTTTCCGCTTTTTCTGCTAAACTCAAATGTAGAGATTTAGGAATCTGTAAAGATAGACTTCCACTATACTCAACTTCCGTTGCAGGTAAAGGAATCTCATCGCCGCACTCATAAGCAGTCTCTATCCACAATTCCCTAGCTTCCTGAATATTCTCCATCGCTTCGGACAAAGTTTCACCCTGAGACATACAGCCAGGAAGGTCTTTTATTATAGCTGTATAACCTTCAGGTTCGGGATAAAAATTGATAGGATATTTCAGGCTCAAGTAATAATCTAGGGATTTAAGCTTGACTTTCATCTTCTGATTCATCGCTCCATTCCTCTAACTTCAATAATGCCACAATTTGCCTGACGTAGACTCCTTTTACCTTCTGACCGCCCTTTTTAGGGACTGTAATCTTTAATCCATCGGCATTTCGGAAAGAATGGTGACTTCCTTTCGATCGCTTTTCTTCAAACCCAAAAGCAGTTAGTATATAGCACACATCCTCAAACCGCACTTCAGACGGGTTTGATAAAAATTGTTCGATCAGTTTTCCTAACTTACTCATCTTAACCAAATTTTCCGACTATCTATCACAGCTTTCCATGATTTACGGAGTGATAACGATTTTTGTCATTCAGAGCGATAGCGAAGAATCTCAAGGTCTGATACTACCGTTACAATGCGTAAGTCCTGTTTCATTAGGGGGTTGTACTTATATCTAATAAGTTATTGTAATCCTCTTGGATCTCTAGGGAAGGAATTTCAATATTTAAAAGAGACATATAACGATGACATATTTCTCTCGCCTCATCGATCAGTTTTTGCAACCCATCTTTTTCAAGCCTAGTCATCTCTTCAGGCATTGGCAATAAGGGCAAGTTTTCATCTTCCTCATTTTTTAATATATTCCTGTTTTTTTGCCTAACATCTAAAGCTTTTTTATATTTAACAAGTTCTGCCTTGTCATAGTGAGCTATTGCTTTGTCTCTCTGATTAAAAAGTATTTTTTTGAATCCATCTAGATTCGGATCGTAATCTTTGTCCTCCGCTTTTTTATCTGTGAATTTAATTTTGTCTTTCTTTAATTGTTTTCTGTCTAACTCACCTATTTCCTGGGATGTCTTTTTCCATGAGTTATAATTACTCTCAACAATGTTTAAAAGTTTGGGAACGCTTACAGCATCGTTATGTGAGTCATATACTTGACACAAATATAATACAAACAGGTGGCGAAATCCCAAGCTAGTCATCGTCCAGAAATGACGTGCTTTAGCGTATTTTTCTGGCGTACTATCCAAACCATAAAATAAATCATAAGCTACCGACAAATAGTATTGAGCCTTCGATAGCCTATCATCAATAGAGCGAACCATATCACCAAATTTTTCTTTTTCAACTGTCATTTTGATAGCCTTTTATTGATTAAGTTATAAAGTAGGGTAGGCATTACCTACCCCACTTATATAATTAGCGCTTTTTACAACAGTGAAAACCGGAAGTAGATGAGCTAGAGATTAAACCTGAGCCTCATTCTTCACCAAATTACCCCAACCCAAATCCTTCAGCGAATTATTCCGGCGCAACGGACGAGTCACCAACTCCAAAATATCCCGCGCATTACCAAAGCCGTGAATCTGAGCAAAAGTAAACTCAACAGACCACTTAGTATTAATCCCTCGCGCTTCCAAAGGATTAGCGTGAGCCATACCAGTAATCACCAAGTCAATATTCTGCTCGTAAATCCGCTGAAGCTGATTGTAATTGTCTGGTTTCTCCACAATCCGAGGAGTAGGAACTCCCATCTCGTGACAAGTTTTTTCTAACAACGCCAACTCGGCCGCCTGATAGCGCTTGTCCATGTAAGGAATGCCGATTTCCGGGCAAGTCATGCCGCAGCGAATCAAGAAACGTGCTAAAGAAATCTCTAGCAAATTGTCGCCCATAAAGAAGACAGATTTGCCGCGAATTATTTGCAGGTAATCTTCCAAACCAGCCCAAATTTGCGCTTCTCTTTCGTCCAAACCTTTTGGTTCAATTCCCAACACTGAGCAAATTTTTTCAATCCAAGCGCGAGTTCCGTCAGGGCCGATGGGGAATGGCGCACCAATTAGCTTACACTTGCGGCGGCGCATCAACGTAGAAGCAGTACGCGACAAGAACGGATTCATACCCGATACATAATAACCTTCTTCCAAGACTGGCAATTCAGTGTAGCGCTTGGAAGGAAGCCAACCGGAAACTTTGATTCCTTGCTTCTTCAATTCTAGAGTTAGCTGAGTAACAACCGGGTCGGGCAAAGAACCAAAAAGTACCAGCGGCGTGTGCTTGACATATTCCGATTCATCTGCTGCAACTTCCTCTTTTTTCTTACCGAAATTCAGCAGTTGAGAGATAGCATTGCGTTCTTGTTTCTGAGATTCCATCACGGGCGCTTTCTCAGGACATTTAGCAGCCATCGCTGCTAAAACTGTATCTTCCCCTTGAGTAAAAGCGTAATCCAAACCGTTAGCGCGAGCCGTGACGATGGGAATGCCAATTTCTGCTTCGAGTTTCGGCGCTAACCCTTCCAAATCCATTTTGATGATTTCGGTGGTGCAAGTGCCGATCCAAACAATTACACTCGGGTTACGATCGCGCTTAATTTGCAAGCACAGCCGCTTCAACTCATCATAGTCGTTTAACTGAGCGGAAATATCCCCTTCTTCCAACTCAGCCATCGCATAGCGAGGCTCAGCAAAAATCATCACGCCCATTGCGTTTTGCAAGAAATAGCCGCAAGTCTTGGTACCTATGACCAAGAAAAAGCTATCTTCAATTTTTTGATAAAGCCAAGCTACGCAGCTAATCGGACAAAATGTGTGATAATTGCCTGTTTCGCATTCAAAGTTTAAAGCTTCCGGTTCATTAGTAGTAATAGCAGTCATATCTCAAATCTTCTCCGTTTAAATTGTTTTTCGTCTCGAACAGGACTTGCGGCGGAGCGAGGAAACACCTGGATTTTGCGATCGTCTCGGCGATCTCGCCCAGGAGAGGAATAGGTTGTTTTTCCTCTCGATCGCGAACAGGCGCAGTGGCGAGAAAACACCTGTTTTGCCGGATCGCGACGCACAGTCAACAATAAATAGAAATACCTATTTTTGGGCTAATTCCTCTGAAAAATAGATGCAGCCAACTCAATATTTCCCCAGCCGCAGCATCCAAAATTTGAGCTAAAAAATTCTGCGCGAGGGCTTATAATCCCTCACAGCAGGGATTTAGTTTTCTTCAACTCGCTAAGGCAAAAATCCTTTTGGCAGTTGTGAGTTGGAGCTAATTAAAAATTAACAACTCGCAACTCACAACTCACAAATAGAGCGGGAAACTTCAAGACTAGAACAGATGCGGGCGATCGCAACAACCTCACTTAAAATCCGACAAAAAGCCAGAAATTTCTTCATCCTCATCGTCGGAATCCAAATCACCGAGACCTAGAGCATCTAAATCATCTTCATCGGGATCTCCGGTAGTTGCTTCCCCCAGATCGTCGAGTCCGAGATCGTCGAGGTCATCGTCATCAGATACAGAGAAATCGTCAATACCGTCATCGTCCAAGTCGCCCAGATCCATGTCTAGGTCATCTGAGGTCGCTGTCCCAAAAGGATCGGGTATTTCTTCGGCCACAAACTCTGCATCTTCTTCCCCAAACGGATCGGAAATCCCCGCTTCGAGATCTCCAGAGGTCAAACTCCCAAATTGTGAGGCTTCTTCTTCCTCGTCATCGCCGAGGTCGAGACCGCCCAAACCCGAGGCTTCTTCTTCTTCGTCATCGCCGAGGTCGAAACCGTCCAAAGCCGAGGCTTCTTCTTCCTCGTCATCGCCGAGGTCGAGACCGCCCAAACCCGAGGCATCTTCTTCCTCGTCATCGCCGAGGTCAAGACCGCCCAAAGCCGAGGCATCTTCCTCATCGTCGTCGCCTAGGTCGAAGTCAGATACGGCATCTTCCTCGTCGTCGCCGAGGTCGAAGTCGGATACGGCGTCTTCCTCATCGTCACCCATATCGAAGTCAGATACCGCGTCTTCCTCATCGTCGCCGAGGTCGAGACCGTCCAAAGCCGAGGCTTCTTCCTCATCATCGTCCATGTCGAAGTCGGAGACTGCTTCTTCCTCATCGTCGTCCATGTCGAAGTCGGAGACTGCTTCTTCCTCGTCATCGCCCAGGTCGAAGTCGGAGACTGCTTCTTCCTCGTCATCGCCTAGGTCGAAGTCAGATACCGCGTCTTCCTCGTCATCGCCCAGGTCGAAGTCGGAGACTGCTTCTTCCTCAAACTCATCGAAGGATTCGTCGTCGGAGCTCAGTGCTGACGCAGCAGCAGCCAGACCGGCGGCTCCGGCGACTCCGGCGACTACTCCGGCTGCTGCTAAGGCCGCACCGCCCAATTTATTAGATTTGGCATCAGCGGGTGCAGCAGTTGCAGTTTGAGCTGCTGCGGGTGCAGCAGTTGCAGTTTGAGCTGCTGCGGGTGCAGCAGTTGCAGTTTGAGCCGCTGCGGGTGCAGCAGTTGCAGTTTGAGCTGCTGCGGGTACAGCAGTTGCAGTTTGAGCTGCTGCGGGTGCAGCAGTTGCAGTTTGAGCTGCTGCGGGTGTTGGAGATGTGCCGGCCGTCTGCGGCGCGATATTTGAGGGCATACCCAGCGCTATGTCCGGGTCAAAATTTAGCCCCAACACTTCGATCAGGCTGTCTGCATCCGGCTTGAGTTTTGAGAAGGGCAGCATTAATTGCTGGAGTTCCGGCTCCAGGGCAGCCGCAATTCCCAGGATGAGGTAAGAAACAGGCCTTTTCCCGCCGTCGGGTGTGGCGACCGTGTTGTCAGCCGTCATGTGCAGGAGCAGCCAAGCCCGATTTACCTGGTAGTAGTCCAACCACTTCTGTTTGAGAGCAACTGAAAAAGTATCAAAAAAAGCCATAACCTCTTTATCCTCATCCTGATCGCTAGACCTATTAAACCATCATCAGGTCTAGCTCATCTTCCTCCTTCTTGACCACCGGTTGCACTGGATTTAGATAAAAATCTGAAAGTAAGGCGAATAATTCGCGATCGGGCGTGTCGTTGGGCACTACTCCTTCGGGCATTGCCAAAATCTGGTCAGCGATGTTGAGGTAGTAATCGCAGACGTAGTTGAGGGAAGGATCGCTTTCGGCCATCTCAAACAATGTTTTGCCTTTGACGCGAGAAACGCGGATGTCTTCAATCAGGGGCAGCACTTCCAGCACTGGCATCGGTACAGAGTCTATGTACTTGTCGATCAAGTCGCGCTTTGAGGTGCGGTTGCCAATTAAACCGGCGAGCCGCAACGGGTGAGTGCGGGCTTTTTCGCGGACTGAGGCGGCGATGCGGTTGGCTGCAAATAAAGCGTCGAACCCGTTGTCGGTAACAATCATGCAGTAATCGGCGTAGTTCAAGGGGGCTGCAAAACCGCCGCACACTACGTCACCGAGCACGTCGAACAGGATGATGTCGTATTCGTCGAAGGCATTGAGTTCTTTGAGGAGTTTGACGGTTTCACCGACTACATAGCCGCCGCAGCCAGCTCCTGCGGGAGGGCCACCTGCTTCTACGCAGTCAACGCCGCCGTAGCCTTTGTATATAACATCTTCGGGCCAAACGTCTTCGTAGTGATAGTCCTTTTGCTGAAGGGTGTCAATAATTGTGGGGATCAAGAAGCCAGTGAGCGTAAATGTGCTGTCGTGCTTTGGATCGCAACCGATTTGCAAAACTTTCTTGCCGCGCTTGGCTAGGGCAACGGAGATGTTGCAGCTTGTTGTCGATTTGCCAATTCCACCTTTTCCGTAAACTGCGAGTTTCACTCTTTGTTCTCCTATAGGTTTCTATCAAAACGATGAGGGCTGGGTTTTCCTGCTTTTTTTCGATCGCCCAATTGCAATAGCCCAATTGCAATTCCCTTACTGTCTGTCGATTTGAGATTTCAGATTTGAGATTAAAGAATGGACTCCACAGATGAATCTGGGGCTTCTCTCTAACTAAAATTTTCGATCTCGACGACTTTTGTTTGGGGCTTGTCTCCGTCTTTGGGTTACGCCAATTTTGGACTCAGCCCTTAGTCACCTCGTTGAAAGCATTATTAGCTAACTTGCGAGGAAAAGAAAGGGGGCGTGTAAATGAAAATGCTAGTAAATTGGTTTATTTTGCACCTCTGAGAATCTTAACGGGTTTTTTGAGACAAAAATCTATTTTTATATTTTTTTTAGCTTTTAAATTGATTTTAGAATACTTTCTTAATATAAAGAGGTACAAAAATAAAACAAAAATTAACTTCTAAAACAATCTGGGCTTTTGGCTTTGGGGCTAGGATGCAGGCAGTTGATGGCTTGTGCGGGTAACTGGAACGGTCATAAAGGCGCTAGTGGATGAGGCAAACTCGAAGTGAGTTCGGATCAGTTGGGTCAGGGGAGGGCAAAGTTATGGGATTTTAGATTTGAGATTTGAGATTTTAGATTGGGAAAGATTGACTTTGCTTGGGTTTCTGGTGTTTTGTAAAAAATTGTGAATTTTTAGGAAATGGTGGAAAGTCGGAGAGTGGGGGAGTGAGTCGGGGAGAGGTAGAGTGGATGGGGAGAGTGGGGGAGTGGGAGAATATGATGTCTTCCCCATGACTACTGATACCAGTTGAAAAAAAGAATGCAACTGTAGGCCCGCGATCCAAACCCCGGGCTTCATGAGTCATTTCCCATCCTTAAATTGTTCAATCTAAAATCTAAAATCTAAAATCGTATGACTGCTGACTAATGACCACTGACAATCGGAATCTCGATCGCAAATTCAGTGCCCCGTCCAGCTTCCGAAACGCAGTCGAGCCGCCCCCCGTGCTGTTCGACGACTAAATGGTAAGAAATCGACAGTCCCAACCCAGTGCCCTTGCCGACTGGTTTGGTAGTAAAAAACGGGTCAAATAATTGGCGGCGAATCTCCTCCGGTATGCCCCGCCCGTTGTCGGAAATGCGGATCGCCACAAAATCGCCACCAACAACTTCAGTGCGAATTGTAATAGTGGGAACAGTCAATGGAGAACTAGGATTTGACAGGGCTGAATTTTTCGCATTTCTCGTCGCCCATTCCCCTTTCTGGATTTCTTCATCCAAAGCATCAATAGCATTGCCGATAATATTCATGAACACCTGATTGATCTGACCGGCACAGCACTCGATGTGGGGCAAATTGCCATATTCTTTAATAATCTGGATAGCTGGATGTCCGCCGTGGGCTTTGAGTCGGTGCTGCAAAATCAACAAAGTGGTTTCGAGTCCCTCGTGAATGTCAACGAGCTTGATGTTAGATTGATCCGATCGCGAAAAATTACGCATCGACACAACTATTTGGCGGATGCGCTCGGTTCCTACTTGCATAGAAGACACTAGCTTAGATAAGTCTTCTACCAAAAAATCGATTTCCATCTCTGCTGCTGCTTCCCGAATTTCCGAGACTGGTTCGGGATAGTGCTGCTGGTAAAGTCCCAAAAGTTGGAGCAATTCTTTGATGTAGTGGCTGGCGTGGGAAAGGTTGCCGTAGATAAAATTAACAGGATTGTTAATTTCGTGAGCGATACCGGCAATCATTTGTCCCAAAGAAGACATTTTTTCGGTTTGCACTAATTGAGTTTGAGTTTGCTGCAACTTTCGGACAGTTTGCTCTAATTGCTGCGCTTGATTTTTCAAGCAAGTTTGCTTTCGCCGCAGCACTTCTTCGACTCGCTGGCGCTTGATAATATCCCGTCTCAACAATTCATTGGATTCTAAAAGTTGAGCGGTGCGTTCTTCAACTTGTTTTTTTAAGTCGTCGTGAGCTTGGCGCAGGGCTTCTTGAGCCCGCTGCCGCTCTAAAATTTCTTGCTGCAAAAGTTCGTTGGCTTTCTGCAATTGGGTGGCTCGATCGTCCACTGCTTGCTGCAAAAGCTCGATCGTCCCGTACATTTCAGATTGGTTAAAAACTTGTGGCAAACTTGTCTGAGAGACAACGCCCAAAAGTTCTCCCTGGCTGCCAACTACTACCAAACGGCGGACGCAGTGCCGCTGCATGGACTGGTGGACGCTCCAGAGGGAATCGGCGGGAGATACGCAAAATAAAGGCGCACTCATGACTCTTGCTGCCGGGATTTCCGAGAGGTTTAATTCGAGGGCGTGAAACTGCACGATGTCGCGCTCGGTGACAATGCCGATCGGAATTTGATAATTTGGTGTTGGGGCGATCGCCAGCTCGGGATGCTGAATTTGCTCTTGGACAATGACGACGCAACTAACTCGATGCTTGACCATGAGCTGGGCTAAATCGAGGGCTGAGGCAGTTGTTGGGGCAGAAATGACTTCTTTAGTCATGACATCTGCTGCACAGCGCAAATTGGTTAGCAAGTTAATCGGTTGCAGGGCTTCGTGAATCGCTTCGCGGGTGATGATGCCGAGAAGTCGCGAGTCCTCGTCCACTACGGGCAAATGCCGGATCTGGTGCTGGCGCAACATGAACATAGCTGTGAAAATATCTTGAGACTCGGATTGTTTGAGGGTAATGGGCGATCGAGTCATTACATCAGCAATTGTCAGTCCGACTGTACAAGCTGCGACGGTAGTTAGCTTGACGATATCGCGTTCTGTAAAAATGCCGATCGGTCGATTATCTTCCACGACTATGACGCAACTGCGCTTGGCTGCGCTAGCAACAGCGTGTTGTTTTTCCCCACAAAGCTGACAGGAGACGCGCATCGGGTTCATGAGAGCCAACACCTGGGCGATCGGGGTTTCTGGAGCGACGGTGAGGGGGTGGCGGTCGATCGCCCGATCTAAAGGTGAGGAGTAGAGCGGTTGGCTGTTGGGCCGTCCGGCGGGTTCTGATGATTTAATTACGGGCAACTGCGGGGC
This sequence comes from Microcoleus sp. MON2_D5, assembly GCF_036701905.1. Classification (NCBI taxonomy): domain Bacteria; kingdom Bacillati; phylum Cyanobacteriota; class Cyanophyceae; order Oscillatoriales; family Microcoleaceae; genus Microcoleus; species Microcoleus sp. MON2_D5. The sequence continues at coordinate 52,670 of NZ_JAUBRM010000001.1, read as the reverse complement.
TGAATTGACGAAATGCTGTAATTTTTCTTCTTGTAGCATGATTATTAATTTTACTTAATGAGTTGTTACAAAGTTGCAGACGGGGGTTGGCAGACTTAGCATTAATTAACCCGGTCACAGATGCTGGCTCGCCTAAAATCTGATTGCTAGAACACCCTTATTTAATTTTTATTTTTTAAATTCTATGTCGTGGACTCCCTTAAGTCATCGAATTCATCACTTGCCGCTTATCCTTGCGGGCCCGATTTTGCGCCGGACTGAAAGTCGGGCCGTGACAGTTTGGCTGGCTCTGAAAGCACCCCGCCGAGTCGAACTCAAGGTTTATTCGACAGAGGGCGGAACCGGCGAAATTGTCGATCGACCCTTGCTCCAAGGTGCGAACTCTACTGTGCAGCTCGGCAAATACCTGCACGTAGTGGCGGTGACTGCTAAACCGATCGACCGCAATGTCTTGACATCCGGGCAAATTTATGCTTATGACATCAAGTTTGCTGGGAGTAGCGAGTCGCCGTCGGGGGTGGCAGTCGCAGAAAATGAGAAAGAAAATCTCATTTCTTGCCTGTGGCCTGCCGCCCCGGATTTGTCGGCTTTGGGACGGGACACGATTAGTTATTTCGCTCACCAGTTGCCGACTTTTGCCCTGCCACCGAACGATTTAAACTATTTGCGTATCGTTCACGGTTCTTGTCGCAAGCCCCACGGAGACGGCAGAGATGCGCTGCCAATCTTGGATAATTCGATCGAACAGTTTGCAGGTACGGCAAATAGCAGGCCCCACCAACTGTTTTTAACCGGCGACCAAATTTACGGCGACGACGTTGCGGATGCGATGCTGTGGGCTTTGACTGATGCTGGCGATACACTGTTGGGCTGGGAAGAGAGTCTACCCCTGATGGATGATGCCCAAATTAAAAAGAATTTGTGTATCAGTATACCTAAAAATTCGCAAAACGAAAATGCAGTTGGCGAAGAGAGGGAAATTTTTAAAGAGTCCCCTATTCAGAAACTCTCTGAGGCTGATGAGTATCACTACAAAAAACCAATTGAGTTACAGCCGGGGACTCGCAGCGATATTGCCAGAGATTTTGGCGGCTTTACGGGGATGTTGGTGAATAAACCGGACAAGGCTAAAAGTCATTTGTTCAGTTTGGGGGAATATTGCGCGATGTATTTGTTAGTTTGGTCGCCGATACTTTGGTGCGCGCGTTTTCCGAAGGGTAAGGATATTTGTCCAAATTCTAAGCCGGCAAAAGTCTGGGATAAGGAAGTTGTTGAACTTGACGGTTTTGCTCGCAATTTGTGGAGGGTGAGGAGGGCGCTAGCGAATATTCCTACTTATATGATTTGCGATGACCATGATGTTAGCGACGATTTGTATTTGAATCGAGAGTGGTGTTACCGGGTGCTGGGGAAGCCGCTGGGACGACGGGTGGTGCAGAATGCTTTGGTGGCTTACGCTGTGTTTCAGGCTTGGGGAAATACGCCCGCACAGTTCGATCGCGAAAAACCGGGAGATAAATTATTAAAGGCTGCGGAAAAATGGTCGGCTTCGGCGGGAACTGATGTTTCTGCTTGGGAGGATGCGGCTTCGTATTTAGGAATTCCAAGGCTCGATCCGAAAACACATTTACCGAAGTTGAAATTAGATGAAGATGTTTTTATTTTGGATCGGGATGACCAGGGTGTAAATGAGGTTTTGAATTGGCATTTTATTGTAAGAAGTTTTAAGCACGAAGTGATTGTGCTGGATACGCGGAGTTCGCGGGGGTATCCGGTGGAAAGCCCGATGGCTCCGCCGATGCTTTTGACTCACAAAGGTTTTGAGGAGCAAATTCAGAAACCTTTGAAGGAGACGGATTTGCTGAATAAAACTGAGGAGTTTGAGATTGAGGCGACGCTGGTGGTTGTGCCGACAAATTTGGTGGGTTTGTGGCTTATTGATGCGGTGCAAAAGTGGGATTTGGCACAGGGGAAGGTTTTTAGTAGTGATGCGGGGGATGCTTGGAATTTTCATGAGTTGGCTTTTGTGAAGCTGTTGGTGGAATTTTTTAAACAGCGCGATCGGGTGATTGTGTTGACGGGGGATATTCACTATGCTGCTGCTGTGCGGCTGAGTTATTGGTATGATTGTCATTTTGGCGATTCTCGACCGAATATTGAGCCTTTGAGGGGGGCGAATTATAAGTCAAGTTGTCAATATTCTGTGCTGGCGCAGTTGACTGCTAGTGCTTTTATCAATGAGGAGTGGACAACGCATTTAATTCATACTAAGATTAAGTCGTTGCTTCCTGAGCGATCGCACCAATGTTTGGGATGGAATGAGCCGCTGGAATTAATGAATATTTCGAGGATGACCAGAAAGAAGGCTGTGGCGGCTGGTCTCAGAAATAGACAATCTATGCCTGATTGGGGCTATCGGATTGACTGGATGAAACGGCAAAGAGCTCGGGTATTTTTGAAGCTAGAAAAGGGAACTCCGTCAAGTAGATCGCATAAAAATAAACAATTGTCACTGCTGCGTAGGTTGTGGAATTTTATATCGCTGTTGTGGCGCAATCGCTGGCTGCAAGAGGGTGATGAGATTGTGGGATATAGCAATATTGCGATCGTCAGTTTTCAGTGGCCTGCTGATGGTGATGGGGAGAAGGCGGTGATGCAAAATGTTTATTGGCGGCCGCTTTGGGAGCCGGATAGTGTGGTTTACAGTCAATATTTTGTGCCGCTGGGATTGGATGAGGATGATTAGATTACCGATTTCTTGAAGAAGTCGGGGATTTGGATATTGGTACAATATTGTGATGAGTTGGTGGCTGTGTCCGCCGGGGGTTGAAACCCCCGTCTCATAGCTAAAGTCGGTTGAAACCGACTAAAGATTCGCCTTAAACCGATGTACATTAACTAACTCTTCAGTCCTCTTGAGAGGACTTTCGCTTTGAGACAGGGGTTTCAACCCCTGGCGGACTCGCGGACGAACTAACTGGCTTTCCCTGCGCGGACAAACTAACGGACTAACAGATAGAATTCGATCGCACATTTCTCTCAAATTCGATCGCCCATCAACAAAAATTCGATCGCCCATCCACAAAAAACCCGATCGCCCCAATCAACACAAAAACCCGATCGCCCGATCAACAAAAAACCCGATCGCCCGATCAACAAAAATCCGGCGGTTGAAACCCAAAAAACCCGGCGGTTGAAACCGCGTCTACACAGACAAAACCCGCCTTAGCGGGTTGAAGATTTCACCCGATGATTTTCAATCTCCAAATACCCTCTTGGTCCGCGTAGGCGGACATCGTTTGTGTAGACGCGGTTTCCAACCGCCGGGATTTCAACCGCCGAGGATTTCAAATTAGATCGCCCGAATCGACCCAAAAATCCGATTATCGATCGCCGCTAACTCCCTCCAATCGCAGGAAATGCACCCGGCCCGATCGATCGCCCACTACAACTGTCACTCCATCAGGGGCGATCGCACAGCAATTAAACTCATAATCTCCGCTGAAACTAGCAACCTCTTTGCCACTAAGCAAATCCCACACTTTTAGGGTGCGATCGTGTGAAGCGGAAACTGCTATTTTGCCGTTAGGGGCGATCGCCACTGCATATACCGAGTCAGTATGACCGGTAAGAGTTCTCAGTTCGGTGCCTGTCTCGGTGTCCCAGATTTTCAGGGTGTGAGCGGCGGAAATCGCGGTTTTGCCGTCGGGTGCGATCGCCACTGCATTTACCCAGTTAGTATGACCGGTAAGGGTTCTCAGTTCGGTGCCTGTCTCGGTGTCCCAGATTGTCAGGGTTTTATTCGATGAAACGGAAATCGCGGTTTTGCCGTCCGGTGCGATCGCCACTGCATATACGTAGTTAGTATAATGGGTAAGGGTTCTCAATTCGGTGCCTGTCTCGGTGTCCCAGATTTTCAGGGTGTGAGCGGCGGAAATCGCGGTTTTGCCGTCCGGTGCGATCGCCACTGCATTTACCGAGTCAGTATGACCGGTAAGGGTTCTCAGTTCGGTGCCTGTCTCGGTGTCCCAGATTTTCAGGGTTTTATCCCATGAAGCGGAAATCGCGGTTTTGCCGTCCGGTGCGATCGCCACTGCATTTACCCAGTTAGTATGACCGATAAGGGTTCTCAGTTCGGTGCCTGTCTCGGTGTCCCAGATTTTCAGGGTGCGAGCGGCGGAAATTGCGGTTTTGCCGTCCGGTGCGATCGCCACTGCATTTACCTCGCTAGTATGACCGGTAAGGATTCTAAGTTCGGTGCCTGTCTCGGTGTCCCAGATTTTCAGGGTTTTATCCCATGAAGCGGAAATCGCGGTTTTACCGTCGGGTGCGCTCGCCACTGCTGTTACATCTCCAGTATGACCGATGAGGGTTCTCAGTTCGATGCCTGTTTCCGTGTCCCAGATTTTCAGGATGTCATCCCTTGAAGCGGAAACTGCTGTTTTTCCGTCCGGTGCGATCGCCACTGCATTTACCTCGCTAGTATGACCGGTAAGGGTTCTCAGTTCGGTGCCTGTCTCGGTGTCCCAGATTTTCAGGATGTCATCCCTTGAAGCGGAAACTGCTGTTTTGCCGTCCGGTGCGATCGCCACTGCATTTACCTCGCTAGTATGACCGGTAAGGGTTCTCAGTTCGGTGCCTGTTTCGGTGTCCCAGATTTTCAGGGTTTCATCCTCTGAAGCCGAAATCGCTGTTTTGCCGTCGGGTGCGATCGCTACTGCCGTTACCGAGCTAGTATGACCGGTCAGGGTTATGAGTTCGGTGCCGCTTTCTGTGTCCCAGATTTTCAGGGTGTTATCAAATGAAGCGGAAATCGCGATTTTGCCGTCGGGTGCGATCGCTACTGCATTTACCTCCGAATTATGACCGATGAGAGTTCGCAGACATCCTTCACCCGATCGCTCTAAATTAGCCTTCAAAGGCCGCAACCAAGGACAATCTTTCCACTGCTTTGCTTGTTCCAACATCCCCTGAATCTCAGGCGCTTCAAAATCCAACAACCTCCCCAACAAATGCCCAGCCAGTTGCGTTTTATCCCCATCCAAAACGTGCGCCGACTTGCGAATTGCCCCCTGAATCAACTTCAAACTTTCCGTTTGCCCCTCCGACAGCCAAACATCAGAAACCCCCACCAAATCGTAATCCTCAATTAACCCTTGAACCCCGATCGCATCCAACTTCGCCTCAATAAAATCAAAATCCGTCAACAACTGATGCAACCGTTCCCCTTGAACACTCTCCGCCAAATGCCCCGGCAGAGTTTCCAAAGCATAAAGCCGCTTTTTCGGCGACAGTTTCCCCAACCGTTCTTTAAACTTACTCATCGCCGTACAAATTCTCCCACAAATTATCAGAAATCGCCGTTTCAATATCCCGCAGCGAAACCCCAGCTTTCTGCACTACATCCTTACGATGCAGAAATCTTTGGAAACTCGCGTGATAGATACTGTAATCCGGCGGGGTGTCGCTGCTACGGCGCAGAAACTGTTCCCAATCATCCAGAACTTCCTGCAAATCTAAAGCATCTTCCTCAGCAAAATCCGCCAAAATATCGCAGGAAACCGGCTTGCGAGTTTTGGTCAACAAATAAATCACCTTCAACTTCCGGCGGCGCAATTCTTTATCTTTAACCGCCATTTCCATGCGCGCCCAATGCTTCTCATAATATCCTTCTAACTCCCTCGGCAAATCTTTCAAAGTCACATCGCTGTACTTGCCGCTATCGATATCATTCAGCACATAGCGCAGGTACATAAAATTATTCTGGCTTTTTTCCGCCACCGCCGCCACAAACTGTTCGCGCTGCAAATTTTGACGGTTAATCCAACTCTGAATTGACGCGCTGTTGCTGGTGCGTTTGTCAATATAAACCTTGACATCCGCCCGACTTTCTGCACTGTACTGCATCAAATCAAAAACCTGATGATTTGGCAAAGGCAGAGATTCCGGTCGCTTCGAGACAATAAAATAAACATTATCGGGCAAAGCATCTGGCAAATACAGGACATTGCTGCCGCGCCCCTGCAAACTCGAATCCACTTCATCCAGGGCATCCACCACCACAATCAACTTTTTGCTGCCCATTTTAGCGCTGACTTCCCCCAACAATCGACTCAGAAAGTTGCCATCTCTGGTGGAATTTTCCGGCAGTTGCGGATAATTTAGTTGATAGCCTCGAATTAACTGAGTGCAGGCATTTTCCAGAAATTGTTCGGTGCGGACAATGCCTTGAGATTGCGAGTTAAAATGGACAACACAGCGCCGCTTCAGCAGTAGCACTAACTTCGCCATAATTGAAGTTTTCCCGACGCCCGGATCTGCTTCTAAAACAAAATAGCCTTTGGGATTGTTCTGCAAGAATTCGGCAATTGCTGCAAACACAAATTGGCGGCCGGTAAAGTCTTGAGTCCGGTCTGCAATAATCGTTTCGCACTCGTAGGGAGGCGGCAATCTGGGCGCGGAAGTATCGATAAATCGTTCCAGTGATGTTTTAAGTTGCGCCAAATCGTCGCGGATACCAATTTCGATCGCCTCCAATTTCACCATCACTTGACAAATCTGCTGCCCAGTTGCCACGGCCTCCAACTTTTGCAGAATTTCCCCATTTTGCAGCCCTAAATCTTTGAGTTCTGCCAAAGCAATTTGGTGCAGATTCAACAGCATCGCCGCAAACTTTTCTCCTCCCTTCGCTGCATCCAGTTTCAGCACTTCGCGGTACGCTTTCGGGAAAGTTGCGTACAGTTTGCCCGCCACAAATTCCACAATTTCCGCATCGAAGGATTTCCCCTCGCTGGCGGCGAATTCGTTAACGAAAGTTGCCCAATCTGCCGTTGTCAATCCGGTAACTCGATCGAACTCCTCGGCATCGGCAGAAAAAATCTTGGTTAACTGGTCTTCGGAAATATTTAAACTCCTTGACAAATCGGCTGTATTCGTGTTAATATCCAGCCAGTATTCAGGAGTTTTCTCTGCTAATTGACAGAGTGCTGTTTCTGGATAAGGCAATTTTTTGGTTTCGGCGATCGCAATTAGTCGATCGGACTTCGCAACCTCTCTCAAAATATAGCCGATCGCCTCACCCGCCGCCTTAATCAAATCGTGATTATCGAGAATCCTCGGATTTTTTCCCAACCGTTCCGTCATCCGATTTGCTAGTTCATCAGCGGCCATAGTCTCAGCGAGACTACCAGCAATCGCCGCTAAGATAGAAACTCCCCCAAGTGCGATCGGGCCGCCGATAATACCCGCTGCTGCTTGAGTTGCCGGATTGGCGATCGCATTTGAAATAACTTGTCCAATAGCCATCACCGCACTGCATCCAATTACCCTAGTTTTAAAATTAGCTAAGTCCATTAGTGGCATAAAATAAATATTCTTCTTTTCAAAAGTTGGTAAGCTGTCCCGCATCTAAATTGTATTTCTTTGGGCGGGCAAGATGCCCACCCCACAATCAATTTAATCTAGTGTGGAACAGGCATCTTGCCTGTTGATTTTGGGCGGGCAAGATGCCCACCCCACAATCAATTTAATCTAGTGTGGAACAGGCATCTTGCCTGTTCATCAAATCAGAGACAAATATTAACTACAAAACAGCAGCAACACTTGCCATCAACAACCCTTGAAACAATTTCACCCCATCAGTTTCGCCCAGCATCGGATCGGATGCCCGTTCAGGATGCGGCATCATTCCTAATACATTGCCTTGGCGATTGCAAATACCGGCAATATTATTTAACGAACCGTTGGGGTTGCCAGCATCGCTAATTTTGCCCGCCGGAGTACAGTAGCGAAACAGGACTTGCTTGTGCTCTTCTAGTTCTGCTAAAGTATCGGCATCGGCATAATAGTTGCCTTCCCCGTGAGCGATCGGCAAATCGATGATTTCACCCGTAGTATAAGCGGCAGTCCAACGAGTATTACCGCGCTCGACTTTCAAAGAAGCGCGATCGCAAATAAAATTCAATCCCGCATTCCGCACCAGAGCACCGGGCAACAAACCAGCTTCAGTCAACACCTGAAAACCGTTGCAGATGCCTAATACAAGTTTGCCTTTTTTCGCGTGTTCTGCAGTAGCCCGCATCGCTGGAGAAAAACGGGCGATCGCGCCGCACCGCAAATAATCTCCGTAACTGAAACCACCGGGAATTACAATGATATCAATATCCGAAATATCGGTATCTTCGTGCCAAATCATCCGCGTCGGTTGGTGGAGTAACCCTTGAGTCACCCATACCACATCGCGATCGCAATTTGAACCCGGAAAAACAATAACTCCAAATTTCATAAGCTGAAGGAAGAAGGAAGAAGGAAGAGGGAAGAAGGAAGAGGGAAGAAGGAAGAAGGAAGAAGGAAGAGGTGTCAACTTAAGACTGAAATCTTAGGTTTTTCTCGCTTGTATCAAAGTCTCGATCCCCCTAAATCCCCCTTAAGAAGGGGGACTTTGAGTGTTCGGAGTTTTCGTGTTTTTAACAAAGACTTTGAACACTCTTGTCCTCGCTTTTTGAATAGAGACTGTGAACACTCTTGTCCCCCCCTTATTAAGGGGGGTTAGGGGGGATCTCCGAGTTTAAAAACATCCTAGCGACGATCGCATTTATGCCGTCGCTGTCTCCACGGCAACAGGAATTTCAGTCAAATCAAAGCGATAATTTTCAATCACTGGATTAGCCAAAAGTTGGTCGCAAACGCGATCGAGTTGTTCGCGCGCCTCCGACTCACCAGCAGCAGTCAGCGTCAATTCAACGTACTTCCCGATTCGCACACGCTCAACATTGTCGTATCCCATGTGTTGCAAACCAGACTGTACGGCAGTGCCGGCGGGATCTAAAACAGAAGGGCGGAGGGTAACATAGATTTGGGCAAGATATTTCTGAGTCACGGGAATGTTGCGGTAGGTGATGTGAAAGTTAGCCCCATTGTATTCTACAACCGAGCTGCACGCCGATCGCCATTCGGTTAGCCCAAGTAAGATAGCCTAGAAACAGGGACAGATTTGACTCTAGCAGATTACACAAAAAAATTATGAGAACCAACCGCACCCGCAGTCAGGAGCGTATTTTAAACTTGCTCAAAGTCCTAAACCGATCGCTCTCAGCGCAAGATATCTACTTAGAACTGCGTAACAGCGACCAAAGCATGGGCTTAGCAACCGTTTACCGTTCCCTCGACGGTTTAAAGCGAGAGGGGTTCGTTCACGTCAGAACGCTTGCTAGTGGCGAGTCTCTCTACGGTGCCGCCCACCAAGACCAACATCACTTAACTTGTCTGGAATGTGGCACCTCCATTACGATCGACGAATGCCCCGTCCACCACTTAGAAAGCCAACTACAACAATCTCATTCTTTCAAGATTTATTATCACACTTTGGAGTTTTTCGGATTGTGCGATCGATGTACTTTAGCTCAAGAATCTTAGAGAAGTTATTAGTCATCAGCGATCTCAATTCCCGTTGCACGAGCGAAATGATTGTTGACTGTTAACTGTTGACTGTTGAATCTGGTCGAAACACTGAATGGTTGAGTGTTAAGTGTTGACTCAATTTTATTATTCCCATGAAACCGCCAACGATATAGCAATCCTCGGATCATTTGTGAATTTCTTACTTTCTCCCCGCGGGTTCGGGGAGGGTTGGGGTAGGGTGCAAAAGTGAGATGATCCCGGTGTTGTTTGTGTAGCGACAGATTTAAACCTGTTGTTTTATTAACTCGCTCAAGGATGCAAAAACTCTAAATGGTCTCCTGGAATCGATCGCAATTTTGCAGCCGAGCCTTGCAGTTTCAATCGGCCGCGTTCTAACATGATAATCCAATCGGCGCGATCGATCACTCGCGGTCTGTGACTGATAAAAATCGTGGTTTTCCCGTGCCGGTACATCAACAATTGTTCTAAAACTTCCGCTTCGCTTGCAGGGTCAAGCCCTGCGGTAGATTCGTCTAAAATCAATACGGGCGGGTTGTTGAGAATGGCGCGGGCGATCGCCAATCTTTGTCTTTGTCCGCCAGAAATATTCGCTCCAAACTCTCCTAAAACAGTTTGATATTTATCCGGCAATTGGCTGATAAATTCATCCGCCCCCGCAATTTTGCAGACTTTAACAATCTGTTCAAAGCTGATATCTGGATTGCCCAAACGAAAATTTTCTAGAATCGATCTGCTCCAAAAATGTGCTTCTTGAGGAACCAAAACTACCTGCTGTCTGAGACTGTCGAGAGACAAATCCTGTAAGTTGTAACCGCCAATTCTAATATTACCAGATTGCAGCGGGTACAGACCAGAAATTACTTTGGCTAGCGTACTTTTTCCGCAGCCGGAATAGCCGATTAAAGCAATTGCTTGACCGCCGGGAAATGTGACAGAAAAATTTTCCAGCAAGTCAAGTCGGCCGGGGTAGTGAAAATTAACACTCTTGCAAACAATACCGTCGCGGTTCTGAATTGTTACGAAAGGTTTATTCGTATCGTCTCTAGTTTCCGCTTCAGCATCAATGACTTCCGACAGCCGTTGAGTAGCTGTCTGCACGCGAGTCATCTCATCAGTAAATCCTACTAGCGAATTCACCCAAGTAGTAACGTTTTGATTCATGCTAATAAACGCTAGCAACTGACCTATACTCAATACCTTGTCAATCACCAAACCGCTACCAAGCCACAGCAGAGTAATGCTCCCAGCAGAGGCAACAAAACCAGAAAATATATTGTTAAGAATGCCAATTTGTGTAGTGCGAAAAGTGATATTGGCTAAGCGACCGAAGCGGGTTTGAAATTCTTCCCAAAGTTGCTGACCGCTGCTAGTAGTCTTGACCGTCAGTGCGCCTTTAAAAGTTTCTACTAAAACGCCTTGAGTTTCTGCTTCCAACACCAATAAACTGCGCGTTTTTTGCTGCAATACGGGCAGAAATACCACTGTAGAGGCAGTCATTAACAGAGCTATAGCTGTAGCTGCAAACGTCAGTTCCTTGCTGTAAAATAACATAAAAATAAAAGACACTACAGCTATAAAAAATTGACTTGGCAAGCTGATAGCGACTTGAGAAACTAATTTATTTATTTCTTGGATATCTTGTAATCTACTGACAATTTCGCCGCTGCGTCTAGTTTCGTAAAAACTCAAAGGCAATCGCAGGAATTTGCGCGCGAATTCCATCACCAATCCCAATTCTAAACGCTGGGAAAACTGAGCAATTAAGTTGGACTGTACCAATCCTAAACTGCTGCTAAAAAGGTTCATAACGATAACTGCGATCGCCACACTCGCCAGGAGTTGTCTGTCGCCCCGCACCAGGATGTCGTCGGTGAGCATTTGAACTAGAAAAGGCGAAGAAATTGACAGCAAACCCAACACTGCATTCAGCAAAAATGCTTCTATTAAAATCGGGCGGTAAATCCCAATCCGGCGCATCCATTTTTGTAAGGAATTAGCGGGCGGTTGACCGTCTGCTGCTGCAAAAAACCGCTCAGCATCGGGTTCTACTAGCAAGCACAGCCAATCTGTCCAAGCTGCTGCTAATTCTGCTTTAGAAACATAGCGCATACCGACAGCCGGATCGCCGATCGCATATTTGTCGCCCTGCTTTCCGTACAAAACAACCCAGTGATAACCGCTCCAGTGAATAATTGCCGGTAAAGGCGCTTCCTCAATTTGGTCTAAAATAGCAGCCGCGGCTCGCACGGATCGAGCATTAAAGCCGATCGCCTCAGCGCCTTGTTTCAAACCGAGTAAACTCGTCCCTTGTTGACCGGTGCCGACAAATTCTCGCAAACGGCTAATTGTAAAATTCTGTCCGTAAAATTTGGCGATCGAAGCCAGACAAGCTGCACCGCAATCTTCTTCGCTCTGCTGGAGAACAACCTGATATTTCATCAGCCTGTTTACTTGTCCGAAGAAAGGCATTTCTCGGATAAATGGAATGTTTTTTAACATTTGGCAAAATGAATAATGAGTAGAGCCTAATGAACATTACCCCTCACCCAGTAGCCAATCAGAACAAAGCACCCATAAGTTTATGGGTGCTTATTAATCAACATTAATCGAGCTGAAGTGACAGCACTAAAATTTACCAGTAGCGGTACACTACTCTTAAGGAGCCGTCGAAATCCCGGCGGTACACGACGTGACGGGTAGGACGGTAACAGTTGTATCGATTAGAATAATAGTGACCGCCGTTGACGCTAGCTGATTCTTCAGATGTAAGTTCAGTAAACAGTGAATTGTCGTTTGTTTCTTCCATGATTTGACTCCGTTTAAGTTGAGAAAAGTGAAGGGAAGCTAGAAATCTTATCTAATTTCTAGAACCTCGTGTAAATACTGACTAATACTTCTGGTAGTGCTGTGCGACCTCCGGAATATTACGGAGAAATATTCAAAATTTACTTGATCGCACAACTTGACTCAGCTATCTAAACCACTATGGTTTTGAAAGTGCGATAGTCCTTCGGATTGTATTGATAAAACTGGCTAGCCGGCGGCAGGAAAAACAGCATATTCAGGCGATAGCTGCTGGTGTTATCCGTCTCGCTGTTGCTTTTAGCACCGCCCACACCGCTGGTAATGCTGCCACCGTTGACAGTAGCAGATTCTCCATCGGTTACTTCGATGAAGAGTGAATTTTGTTGATTTTCTGACATAAAGAACTCCTATTAATACCTATGTACTTACTACCTACGCATACAGGAAAAACCCGGTAACAGCGCCAAAAGTCATTGCAAAAATCCCATATTTTCCTGACTGTAGCCCGTTGGCTTCACTCCTCTTGATATTTGGCGAAGTTTGTGGGTGGGAACACCAAAGCTGTGCGGATTTTTACCTTTACCCTGTGAATTTTGATTTAGACTTCTAAACCTATGCTTGGTTTCCGGAAAGCCGATCGTAAAGGTGACAAAACAAATCACCGATCGATCTCTCCCTCCCCCCTAACTCAAAACTCAAAACTCAAAACTCCAAACTGTTCCCCTCTCCCCCTTGCCGCCATGTCTCTCACTCCCGAAGCCACACCCGCTGAAACCTTTGATAACGACCAGTTTTTGCCCCCTGTCAGCCGCTGGACGACTTTGGGGGGCATTTTGATGGTGGCGACGTTTGGCGGGGCGATCGCCCTCGCTAGCGTCACCAAATACAGCGCTACAGTCAAAGCAGATGCGATCGTCCGTCCCGCCGGAGAAGTGCGCGTCGTGCAAGCCGCAACCGAAGGAACCGTCGAAAGCATTGCTGTCAGCGAGAATCAGACAGTAAAAGAAGGAGATGCGATCGCAGTTGTAGACGCTTCGCGTTTGGGCGCTCAACAACAGCAGTTACAAGAAATAATTAATCAGTCTCAAACAGCAGCACAGCAAATCAACCAGCAACTGCGCGACTTAGAAAATCAAATTTTGGCCAGCGCCCAATTTAAAAGCATCCAAAGAGAAAGTTCCGCCCAACAGGAATTAATCGAATCCGCTTTAGTAAAATTCGCCACATCGCTGCCAGATGTCGCCGAGAGACTGGGCCGAAGTCGGCGGGTTTTGCTCGTTAAGCGATCGTCCCTTCAACAACAATTAATTCAAGCTAAAAAACAACTAAATCAAATTGACTTAAAACTCGAAAATAGCGTGATCCGCGCCCCCGCTGATGGTACAATTCTCAGATTGGAAGTACGAAATACTGGTCAAACCGTACAAGCCGGCAGCCCGATCGCCAAAATTGTCCCCAGCGACGTACCCCTGGTAGTGAAAGCCAAGGTAACATCCCAAGACATCGCCCGCATCCAAATCGGCCAACCCGTACAGATCAGGATTTCGGCTTTACCTTTCCCCGATTACGGCACATTAAAAGGAACCGTCAGCGAAATCGCCCCAGATGCGATCGCCACTCAAAATCCCACTAATAATTTAGGTACAGCTTATTACGAAGTGGCAATTAAGCCCGAACAAACTTATTTAACAAAACTCAAATCCGCCAACGGTCAATTCTCCGGAAACTCCCAGGCTAATGTCCCCCGCCAGTATTCGATTCAATCGGGAATGGAAGGCAGAGCAGATATTATTACCGGCGAAGAAACGGTTCTGACATTTGTTCTACGCAAAGCAAGGTTGCTGACAGATTGGTAATTGCTTTCAAGCCCATTTCTTAAATGCTACAGCTAAGGACACGGCCTTGCCGTCTCCCTACAGATATTTAAAAAGGTAAGGAGACGGCAAGGTCATGTCTCTACAGATGTCTTAAAAGTGGAACGGGCTTCGACGCCGTTGCTGACAATGGTGCAAGATGTGAATTTCAACCAAGAGTATCTTAAATCAAAATAACGTGTCAATATAGAAATGTGAGTTCAATTCTATTATTTCCTCATGGCCAAACAGCGCGTTCTTTCTGGAGTTCAGCCAACCGGCAATCTGCACCTCGGCAATTATCTCGGTGCCATTCGCAACTGGGTAGAAGGTCAAAGTGAGTACGAAAACTACCTTTGCGTAGCTGATTTGCACGCAATTACTGCACCGCACAATCCAGCAACCCTAGCCTCTGACACTTACACGCTCGCCGCTCTTTATTTAGCTTGCGGCATCGATTTGGAATATTGTACTATTTTCGTGCAATCTCACGTCTCGGCGCACACAGAGCTAGCATGGTTTCTCAACTGCATTACGCCGATTAACTGGCTCGAAGATATGATTCAGTTTAAAGAAAAAGCAGTTAAACAAGGCGAAAATGTCAACGCAGGCTTGCTAAATTATCCCGTGTTAATGGCCGCAGACATCTTGCTTTACGATGCCGACAAAGTGCCAGTGGGAGAAGACCAAAAACAGCATTTGGAACTCACCCGCGATATTGTTATCAGATTAAATCACCAATTCGGCACACCCGAAAAGCCAGTATTGAAACTTCCCGAACCGTTAATTCGGACCGACGGTGCGAGGGTAATGAGTTTGACAGATGGCACGCGCAAAATGTCGAAATCTGACCCTTCCGAACAAAGTCGAATTAATTTATTGGATTCCCCAGATACGATCGCCAAAAAAATCAAGCGCTGTAAAACAGATGCCGTGCGGGGTTTGACTTTTGACGACCCCGATCGCCCCGAAGCTAGAAATTTGTTGACACTTTATCTCCTGCTTTCCGGCAAATCTAAGGAAGAAGTAGCAACAGAGTGTGAAAACATGGGTTGGGGAGATTTTAAATCCTTGCTGACAGAGACGACAATTAATGCCCTCAAACCAATTCAGGATAAATACAAGGAAATAATGGACGATCCGGGATATTTAGAGTCTGTACTACGTCGCGGAAGAGAACAAGCAGAAGCTATTGCTAATCAAACTCTAAATAAGGTTAAGAAAGCTTTCGGTTATTCTTTACCTGTTTAGTTGTGAGTTGTGAGTTGTTATTGGTTATTGGTTACTGGTTAAGAATGACAACTGCCAACTGCCAACTGCCCACTAACAACTGCCAACTGTCAACTGTCAACTGTCAAATAACAAATAACCAATAACAGACAAATAATCATGAACCGTTTTCGCACAGCCTGCACCACCCCCGGAGAATTTATAATTACCGCCGAAGTGGCCCCGCCAAAAGGTGGCGACATAACTCACACAATTCAAATGGCTGAACGCCTCAAAAACAGAGTTCACGCAATTAATGTCACAGACGGGAGTCGCGCAGTTTTGCGAATGTGCCCGCTAGCAGTTTCGGCGATTTTAGTGCAGCACGGAATTGAGCCAATTTGTCAAGTTGCTTGTCGCGATCGCAATCTAATTGGCCTGCAAGCGGATCTCATGGGAGCCCACGCTTTAGGCATTCGCAATGTATTAGCACTTACAGGCGATCCCGTCAAAGCGGGCGACCATCCTAAAGCAAAAAGTGTATTCGATTTGGAATCAGTTCGGCTATTGCAAGTTATTCAAAAAATGAACGGCGGCCAAGACTGGAATGACAAACCTTTAACCGACGGAGTTACTGATTTATTTGTAGGTGCAGCAGTCGATCCGCAATCCCCCAGTTGGTCGGGTTTGCAAAGTCGGTTTGAGAAAAAAGTAGAGGCTGGAGCACAGTTTTTTCAGAGTCAATTAATTACAGATTTTGAAGTTTTGGATAAGTTTATGCACCACGTTGCAGCGGGCTGCAACAAGCCAGTTTTAGCAGGAATATTTTTGTTTAAATCAGCTAAAAATGCGGAATTTATTCAAAAATACGTGCCGGGAGTTCACATCCCACAAGAGACTATCGATCGTTTAGCAAAAGCTCCCGAACCCTTGCAGGAAGGCATAAAAATTGCTGCAGAACAAGTCAAACTAGCGCGGCAGATTTGTCAAGGAGTTCACATGATGGCTGTCAAACGAGAAGATTTAATTCCTCAAATTTTGGATTTGGCAGGAATCGAGCCACTGAGCTAAAATTAAACGTAGGGGCGGGTTTTACCAATTATCAATTCCTAAAACTAACGATTTCCTAAACTCATAAACCCGCCCACTCCCGCGCTACCATTTTGAACATCAATAAAACACCCATGCTTCAAACTGTAGACAATCCAAGCACTTCTCCCGCAGTCGAACAACGTTTCACTTGCCACAGTTTGACATGGCATAAATTCAAGGCCATTCAAGCCGGCTTTGAAGACGTGGCGAATGTACGCTTATTTTATTGTGATGGAGTTCTAGCAATTGCGGGTACTGGAAGGTTGCATGAAGCGATTAGGTGTTTGATGCGCTTGCTAACGGGACAGTATTTTCTGAAAAAAAATTGTATTTTTTCCCAGCGGTACTTATAGTCAGATTGTCGAACAGCAAGTCGAGTATCAGGCAGATTTGTCTTATTGTTTCGGAACTATTAAAGATGTTCGAGATTTATGTATTGAGATTGTTATGACTAGCGGTAGTCCGATTAAACTTCAGAAATACCCACTGATGGGAGTCCCGGAAGTCTGGTTTTGGGAAGATGGCACTCTAGAGCTTTACCATCTGCGAGAGGAAGATTACGAGCGAATTGCTAGTAGCGAAATGCTGCCTGAGTTAGACTTATCTTTGCTGAAAAGGTGCATTTTATTTGGTTCGCCTTTGGATGCGCTTGAGGAGTTGGCTAAAGGAATGGGCGAGCGGAAAAATTGACCAATAAACTATTTTTGAAATAGCTCGATCGACTAAACGGTTATTAAATAGGAGCAACTGGCAATGACTGACTCAGAAATACTTAATTCTGATACCATTAAAACACTAAATACTAGCATATCAGCAGTTACAGTTTATACCGATCGCGCTTTGGTGACGCGGCGCGGTACGGTATCTCTGACGGGAAACGAGCGAGAATTGGCGATCGCCTCTGTACCGGCAACCCTCGAAACAGAGTCAGTCAGGGCCACGGGTGCGGGTACAGTTGCAGTGCGATTGCTGGGAGTGCGAACCGAAACAGTGTTTAGCAGCGAACCTGTGGGCGATCGCACTGCCGAATTAACCCAACAAATTCAGGAATTACAAACCCAAAGACGGGGAATTAACGACAAAATAACCGCCCGAAAAATTCAGCTCAAATTTGTGGAAGATTTGAGCGAAAAAAGCGTCGGTTTCTTTTCCAGCAGCATCGCCAAACAGCAGGTAGGTTTAAACGAAACTGGCGAATTGCTCAACTTTTTAGGAACTAATTACGTAAAATATGTAAGTGCGATCGCCCAGCACGAAAAACAGCAGCGCGAATTAGACAAGCAAATAGAAGCTTTGTTGCAGCAGTTGCGGCAAGTACAAACTCCCCATTCTCAGCAAAGTTTTAACATCATTGTTGCCATAGAACCCAGTGGCACCGGCAATTTTGAACTAGAAGTTTCCTATGTAGTCATGGGCTCCCGCTGGACTCCCCTTTACGACTTGCGAGTCAACACTACCAACAACCAAATTAATCTCAATTACTTAGCCGAAGTCAATCAAAATACAGGGGAAGATTGGACGGGAGTAGGGCTGACTTTATCCACAGCAAAACCGGGAATGGGAACTTTGCCACCAAAACTAGAACCTTGGTACATCGATGGTTTATACCCTAGACGCCGTAGAGGCAGATCCCAAAAAGCCGAATTAGAGCAACCTCTTAGCGTTTCATCAGACTATGATGTAGACGTAAACGATATGTTCTTTGAAGACGTTGCAGGCGCTACACCCGACATGGCACTCGCACCCATACAAGCTGAAACAGCCACAGCCAAAGTCTCCAGAGAAGGCGGAACTGTTTCATTTCAAGTAGGCGGAAATACCAACATTCCCAGCGACGGCACGCCGCACAAAGTCACTATTTTCAGCGAAAATTATCCATTTAAACCTGAATATATAGCCGTTCCGCGATTAGTCAGTTTTGCCTATTTGCAAGCAGTTGTTGTGAATCCGATGACAGGCGCAACTCTGCTTCCAGGTAAAGCAAATATCTTTCGCGACAACACTTTTGTCGGTACTGTGCAGTTAGAAAATGTTTCCCCCGGGCAAGAATATAAAGTTAATTTAGGAATTGATGAACGCTTAAAAATAGAGCGGGAATTAGTGGAAAGACAAGTAGATAAAAAACTGATGGGCCAGCAGCGGCGCATGAGTTACGCTTATCGCTTAAATGTGACAAACTTGCATCAGGTGCAGGTACACCTGACACTAAAAGAGCAATTGCCAGTAAGCCGCAACGAACAAATTAAAGTGCGATCGACTCTCACTAATCCGAAGATAGTAGCAGGTGAAATGGGACTGCTAGAATGGATAATGTATCTGCCGCCGCAAGCAAAGCAAGAGTTATATTACCAGTTTGTTGTCGAACATCCTCCCGACTTAACAGTTACGGGTTTAGATATTTAATATTAAGGAGGTAAAAAGTTGTTTCTAATCAGGACTTGAGTCCTTATTCGCCAGAACTATGAGGACTCAAGTCCCGATAAACTCTCAAATCTAGCGGTAATTTGTAAACTGCAAAGCCACGGGATAATCTTCTTGCTTCAAGCGTTGAATCACCAACTGCAAATCATCCTTATCCTTAGCAGACACCCGCACTGCATCTCCTTGAATCGAACCTTGAATCTTCTTAAATTCATCGCGAATTAATTTAGTAATCTGTTTCGCGATTTCCTGACTAATTCCTTTTTTAAGTTTAATTTCTTGACGCACCCGACTGCCGCTAGCAGGTTCAGCTTTGCCGTAATCAAAAATTTTCAAAGATAAATTCCGCTTGGCGGCTTTAGTTTGCAAAACAGTGTGAATTGCGTCCAGAGTAAATTCGCTGTCCGTATTGACAGTAATTGATTCTGCGCCCAATTCCACGGTAGTTTTGGTATCTTTCAAGTCGTACCGGCTTTGAATTTCCCGCACAGTTTGATCAACAGCGTTAACTAATTCTTGCCGATCGAACTCGCTGACAATATCAAAGGAATAACTAGCAGCCATAAATTAGTAATTGGTAATGGGTAATTGGTAGTTGGTAATGGGTAATTAGTAATTAGTAGTTAATAATTAGTCATTAATTAAGCGTCTCTTAACTAATGACTAATGACCAGTGACTAATAACAATTAGCCATTAACAGCTCTCAAACTGAAATAGAATAAAGAAACAGTGCAAGAAGAACTAATCGCAAACATGAGCGATCGCGCCAGCGGCACATTCAGAATATAGAAAACCGAAAACAACAACCGGGCGATCGTAAAAGCGATCGCAGCCCAACCCGCCGCTTCCGAATCTACCCCCGTCACAAAAGCCATCAAAGCCGCCGCTGAAAACAGCATAAACGTCTCAAACGAATTTTGGTGAGCCCAAGTTGCCCGCTGAGCGTAAGCAGGCAACCTCTCAAACATAGCGCGGGGGGCTGCTTGGTCGTAGCCTAGCTGCAAGCGGGCGAACGCAACCACCAAAAACGGTGCGTAAACCAGCGCAGCAGCAGCAGCAATACAATCAAGCAGAATAACCGACACAGGTAATCCCAACAGCATCATCCGCCTCGCAGTTCAATCAAAATAGAACAGAGTAACTACCTTGCGCTGTTCCTCCGCATCCTGGCAAGTTTTCAGCAAAGTGTGGCTTTCGTGAAAAGCAAAACATATCAGTTGCTGGCAGCGAGAAATAATCTCCTGATTGCACATGGCGCTTGCTTCCGGGAGAGACAAGCTATCATTTTTGGGATTTTCTACCAAATGTATCACTTGTTCGAGTTGGTCGCGAGACTCCCGAGGCTGGCGGCTCATGCTTTGTGGCAAAATCACCGTCAGCAGATTAGGATCTGCTCGCATTGCCCCCCGAATTGCGGCTGAATTGGTGCCTGTAGCGCCAGAAGTGATGAGCTGATTGCCTCCCAGAACTAGGGCGTAGCTCAGCATCTCAATTAGCTGCTGGTGGGTAATAGGAACGTGGCGAGAACCCAAAAGAGCAAGCCGCTTGGAGCTGGTTTGCTGGATCGCCGCAAGTTCTTGTAAAAAATCATCTACTCTGGGTAGCTCAATTGATTGACTCAAAGAATTTATTAAATTAAATAAAACTACGTTGTGGATTTTAGCAGACTCACTAGCCATTGCCGCCAAAAAGAAGTTAAGAATTGCTGATTTACGGGATCGGGCTAGAGGATCTGGAGATTTGAGGAAGCCAGAAGGCAGAATGTCTCAAGACATTCGCCAGCCGGAGCTCAAGGTAGAATTCAAGAAAAATGGAGAATTTAAGAATTGTGGCTTTTTATTTATTTAAACAAAAAGTTTTCTCTGCCGAATACCTTCTTCCCTCAGCTCCGGCTCTGTTATTAATGGACTCGATCGCTCAGGCCCAAGGAAGCCATCAGACCCTCAAGGTCAAAATGTTCTGCCATTAGCTGAGTAACGCATTCCACCTTGATCGGTTCGTGCAGCCGCACGTTGCCAAAGGTGCTGTCGATAATTTCTACCGTGGTTAAGGTATCCAAATCAACAGACAAAACCGGAATTTCCATTTCTTCTGCCCTGCCAATCACTAGGGGAGAAGGAGGCAAGTGACCTGTCAAAATTAAGCACTGAGTCGAGCTCTCCAGAGCTGCTAGCTGAATGTCCGTGCGATCGCCCCCCGTCACCACCGCCATATTTCTCGCTTTGCGGAAATACTTCAGAGCAGAACTAACATTCATCGCGCCAATTGTCAAGGTTTCCACCATCAAGTCCAAACGGTCTCGACGGCACAGCACATCAGCTTTCAATTGGTGCACCAATTCTTTGACGCTGACACTTCGCAGCAAAGCACTTCTCGGCAGCATTCCCAAAACAGGAATACCCGCAGCCTCCAGAAAAGGCCGCACAGTCGCCGTTACCGATTCGAGTTTGTCCGAGGGAACGTCGTTGAGTACCACGCCCAGCAACCGCGAACCCAAACGCTGTTTAGCCGACAGCAAATCGTCTATATAAAGATCGATCGGGCGGGCTACCAACAGCACAGAGGCATCAACTGCCTCAGCGACTTGAGCCAAAGACAAGTCAAACAGACTGCCTTCCTCCAAATTAGCTGGGCCTTCTAACAGCACCAAGTCTCCGCTGGGAGCTTGCAAATATTGCGCTAAAGACTGGCGGTAATCTGTCTTGTCTTCTCTCCGCAAACGCTTGTGAACGGTCTCTTCATCCAAATACAGCAGTGTTGACGGCATCTGGCTTTCTGAGAGCTTCAGCGTCTCTACCGCGAACCGCACGTCTTCCTCCTCGATCGCAGCTCCCTCGGAGCTGAAACAGGTTCCCAGAGGTTTGCCGTAGGCGACGGCCAGTCCTTTTCCCCGGAGTCCGAGTGCCATCCCCAGGGCGATGGCCGACTTGCCGCTGTAAGCTTTTGTGGAACCGATCAGCAAATATTTAGTCAATTTGGGTACGCCTTCAATCCTCAATTTGCACCTGTCTATTTCAATAAATTTAGTTTTTTCTACAGTATTTCTGAACTGCGACTCAATTTGGCAATACTATTATACTCGATTTTGTCACTTTTGGGCAGATTGTTTTTTTACGAGAAATTTTTATTCGGCTGTTAGCAACCCTTTTCTTCCCATTCTTTTTACTTAATTTGGGTAAAGCCGTTTTTAAATTGTTTGTTTTACCCGCCGTTTTGGATAAAAATTTATCGCCACTGCTTCCTTTAATAACCGATTTTATTTATAAAAATTTTAGCCAGTCTTATTGCTAAATTTAGAGAGTAACACCGACTTTTATCAAATAAAAATAACAGGGTAGAAGTAGTGATTTTAGTATAAAGACCTATTGAGAGGGCTGGGTAAGTTTTTGTTTGGTATATAGCAATTAATTATATCATTTTTAAATTTTTGACCCCCTCCCCTTCATAACGGGAGCTTGGGGTGAGATAAAAAAATACGACTCATTTATGATTGCTATCAAACAGGTACTTTGTAGGAATAAATCCCGCTGCTTGCCTGCTCATTTTTGCATATAATTGAAAATCGATACCTTGTATTATTAGTTATTAATTATTAGTGCGATCGCCCGCGTTCAAACCGATCGGTAGCACTGCGAGCAATAAGCTGCTTAGGATCAGGCTTCTAGCTTCTAAACAAATAAATTGTCGGGCGGCGTGGGCTGGAGTTTTGGCAGCTCAAAGGCTGATTGCGATGCTAGCCAGATCGCAGTTCCAGGGCTGTAGATTGATTTTCCTTGGGCGGATCTACAGCGCTTTCCTCTCAGCTACCGAGTCGCAAAATTTGAACGAAATCGGACGGCGCGATTTGCCTAACGGCGATAGCTTCGCTTCACGCACTCCCACAGCACCAATGTCCGAAATAGGCTTTTGGGCTTGTCGCACAACAAATACAGCAGTTTTGAATTGGATGAAATACAGGTAGGGACTCAGGCTTTGCCTGAGTCCCTACGCGAAATCTGTATCACGCTCAACACAAAACTGCTGTAAATTTACTTTAGCAATGGGGAAAAGTGCTCACCCCCAAAGGGATTATTGAGAACGATCCAACAACTCACTTACTATTTCCGCTTCTCAAATAGGGCTGGCGCACCAATCATGTAATCTTGCCGTCGAGGCGTTACACTATTGGTGCGCCAGTTATAGCGCCCGTCAATCGATTTTAGATTTTAGATTTTAGAATTTAGATTGAAGAAAGCGACCCCACTGATAAATCCGGGGGCTGGCGATCGGGAGCGAGGAGCTTTTTTCTCGACCCGCGAATCAATCCGGGGGCCCCGGATTAAATTACTTGATTGTCAATTGCGGACTTTCGGGAGTGCGGCGGCGGTGAAAGTTATTCATCCATTCGCATCAGCTTGCGGTAAAACGTTTTAGAAAAATCCACAGTACGAGTCCGCTGAAAAGTCAGGAGTACCTCAATTAAGCAACTAACAAACTCAGAGCTTTGCATAGTCACTTCGTAGCTGAGTTCAGCATTGCCGTCAAACAACACCCGACAGCGGGTTAAGTCGATCGGCAGCGACGAGATATTCCAACTAGCGACAAACGGCACGCTCTCCCCACCGTCAATTTTTCTTGCCCCCTCCAAGCTTTTGAGCTTGTAGAGACCAATAGCGTGCGGTAAAAACTTGCGCCTGGGCTCTTGACAGAAAGGCGCGTAGACTTTCACTTCTTTGTCATCGGCTGGCTTGAGTTGAGGAATAGACATATTTCCACCTCAGACACTTATTACTAACAGATAGTTTAGATCCCCAGAAAAAACTAACAGATATTCCTGGTCGATCGCAAGCAAAAGTCAACCAAAATACTCGATGCAGTACCCGTTTACCAGGGTAGTACAAGCACCGAACCCGCTGGTTGTCCTTCCGTCCGCTTTCGACAAAAGTCCAGAAACTGATACAGTAGATGCTTATATCTAAAATCAAAAACTATTGGTGGTTGAATCAAGTAACCTATGCAGGAGAGTTCTTGGCCAGAAAACGACGCTCGCAGCGAGCTTAACTTGGACATCTCTGATTTAGCTCAAGAAGAGCTCAAGAGTTTGACCTCGCACTCGAAGCTCAGCAAAGTATTTGCTATACCAGACATTGGCGACAGGGTGTTTGACGCGGAAACAAAAGCAGAGCTCCCGGTTGCGGTGTCTGTGCCGGGAACTCCCTCTTTTCCTCAAAATCTGTACCGGGGACGCCGCAGAAAAGCCGCCGCAGTGCTGACGGCGATTTGGGCCGGCACGATCGCCCTGCACTTGATTTCTTGGGGTGCGTGGGTAGTGTGGGGGTTGACGGGACTGCTGTGGATGCAAGCATTTCGAGTTTTGTTTGCTTCGCCCAAGCCCGCACTGCCGCCTCTGGCCGATGAAAGCCGAGAGGATTGGCCTTACGTGTCGCTGCTGGTGGCAGCGAAAAATGAGGAAGCGGTGATTGCCCGATTCGTAGAATCCATCTGCAATGTAGATTATCCGATCGACCGCTACGAAGTTTGGGCGATCGACGATCACAGCAGCGACGCCACGCCGCTAGTATTGGAACAGCTAACCAAAAAGTACCCCCAGCTCAAAGTATTTCGCAGAGGAGCAAATGCCAGTGGCGGGAAGTCGGGAGCACTCAATCAAGTGTTACCGCTGACTCGCGGGGAATTTGTGGGAATATTTGACGCCGACGCGACGGTAACGCCAGATTTGCTGCGCCGGGTGCTGCCAGTGTTCCATGGAGAAAAGGTAGGGGCTGTGCAAGTCAGAAAAGCCATCGCCAATGCTTCGGTAAATTTTTGGACTCGTGGCCAAGAAGCCGAAATGGCTCTCGACAGTTTTTTCCAGCAGCAGCGGATTGCGATCGGCGGCATTGGAGAATTGCGCGGTAACGGCCAATTCATGCGTCGCACCGCCTTGGAAAGCTGCGGAGGCTGGAACGAGGAGACGATTACCGACGACCTGGATTTGACTCTGAGGCTGCACCTAGACCGATGGGACATAGAATTTCTCGCTTTCCCAGCCGTGTCAGAAGAAGGAGTCACTAACCCTCGCGCTCTGTGGCACCAGCGCAATCGCTGGGCCGAAGGTGGCTATCAGCGTTATCTTGACTACTGGCGGCTAATTTTGCGGAACCGCATGGGAACTGGGAAAACTTGGGATTTATTTGGATTTTGGGTATCTCAATATTTCTTACCCACAGTAGCGCTACCCGACTTTGTGATGTCAATTGCGCTGCGCCGGATGCCGATCGCCAGTCCCATAACTTTTATGACCCTTACATTGTCGGTGGTGGGAATGTTTGTCGGTTTGCGCCGCACTCGCAAAGAGACCAAATTTGACGTTAAAAGAGTTTTTGTCACCTTGCTGCAAACGCTGCGGGGTACTGTGTATATGTTCCACTGGCTGCTGGTAGGGACTGTGACGGCTCGGATTGCGGTACGGCCCAAGCGGCTCAAATGGGTCAAAACCGTCCATCAAGGCGCTGTTAATAGCATCAAGTAAACAATTCGCAAAAATATCTCGGCACAGGCCGAACGTCCGAAGATTTTCCGAGACAAAAAAACACCCACGCTCGCCAAATATCTCCCCGCCAGAGCCGACAGTAAAATTTGGCAATTCCTAGAAAAAAACACTTTGAAACAGCTTAGGTAATAGGTAATCGGCGAGCGGTAATAGCGAATAAGTAATCGGTCATACACAAGTCGAAAAATAAAAGATAAAATCGATAATTTTTAACTTTTAACTTGACAAAAAACCAATTACTATCTATTAATTATGAATTGCCAATTAGGACGAATTGCTTGTTGCCAACTACCCGTAACCCGTAATTGATAATGGATTTGTTAGAGTACCAAGCTAAATCTTTATTTCGCCAGATGGCAATTCCGATTTTGCCGTCGCAGCAGATTGACAATCCCGCTGACCTCAAAGGACTGAAAATTCCCTACCCCGTTGTACTCAAATCGCAAGTGCGGGCTGGGGGACGGGGCCGGGCGGGCGGTATCAAGTTTGTGGAAAATACGATCGATGCAGTAGCAGCCGCCCAAACAATTTTTAATTTGCCGATCGAGGATGAATATCCCCAAGTTCTACTGGCAGAAGCAAAGTACAACGCTGACCAAGAATTGTACTTAGCGGTACTCCTAGACCCCGTAGCCCGCCGCCCGGTGCTTCTGGGTTCGAGACAAGGAGGTATGGATGTCGAACGGTCGATCGAGCAAATGCAGCAAGTTGCCGTAGATCAAGAATTTTCGCCATTCTACGCGAGGCGTCTCACGCTGAAAATGGGATTGCAGGGAGACTTGATTCAATCGGTGAGCACCATTGTCGAAAAAATGTACCGGCTGTTTGTTGAAAAAGATTTAGATCTAGTAGAAATCAATCCTCTCGGCATTAGCCCAACGGGAGAGGTAATGGCTTTAGACGGTAAAGTGACCGCCAACGACGATGCCTTGGGGCGACATCCAGATTTGGCAGCACTATCGGGGAAGAGGCAAAACAGCGGGTTGGCACGGGAAAGGAGAAGTCTCCATGCCCCTGGCGATCGCCCCCATTCCCACTCGAAGGTTCAGCAGTCGCCGGAGTTTGACCCCAAATCTAAATCGCCAATCTCGAATTCCGAATCCCTGCAATTAATCGAACTAGACGGGAATATCGCGATTTTGTGCAACGGAGTGGGCCTGACAATGGCAACTCTAGATGCTGTAACCCACCAAGGAGGAAAACCAGCTAATTTTGTGAATATTGGTTCCCTAGACCGCTACGAAGCAGCAAATGCCCTGCGCGATCGCGCGGATTTGGGTCTGGAGTTAGTCGCTCAGGATAAAAGCGTTAAGGTGATACTTGTAAATATTTTGGGCAGCGCCTCCAAGACCGAGGAAATAATCGCTGCAGTAGCCGGCTATTTGGAACGGAAAGCTCGCGCTAACCGCCACATCCAAGTGGTGCTGCGGCTGGTAGAGATCGATGCTGATGCTGTTAAAAAGCGTTTGGGACAGTTGCCGGTGCAGCTAGCTAGCACTTTGGATGAGGCCGCGGCCGCTTCTGTATCCTCCGCCAAGTAGCGGCAGTCGATCGGCAAAAAATGAGATTTCTGTACAGATGAAGGCCTTCTGCTTTTTACAGATCGAGTGTCAAGTGGGAAAAAATGAATTTAACTCCTGAAAGCAAAGTCCTAGTACAGGGCATTACAGAATCTCCCGCGTCCACCCGCGCCGCCCTGATGATGAAAGCATACGGCACGAATGTAGTCGCCGGTGTTAGTCCCGGTCGGGGGGGGCTGCAGGTGGAGGGAATTCCGATTTTTGATTTGGTAGAACAAGCAGTGGCGGCAGTGGGTCACGTTGACACTGCGGTAATTTTGGTAGACGCTTACTCGGTGCTGGATGCTGCTTTAGAAGCGATCGCCGGAGGAATTCGGCAAATCGCGATCGTTACTGGGGGAGTGCCTCCTCTGGATATGGTGCACTTAGTCAGAAAAGCAGAAGCCACCGAAACTTTGGTAATCGGGCCCAACAGTCCGGGGATTATTGTGCCCGACAAACTCCTGCTGGGAACTCACCCCAAGGAATTTTACACTCCCGGCCCGGTGGGAGTGATCAGCCGCAGCAGCACTTTGACTTACGAAGTTGCCCTAGAACTGACGGAGGCTGGGTTGGGACAGTCGATGGCGGTTTGTATTGGCTGCGACGCGATTGTCGGTTCTTCTTTTATGCAGTGGCTGCAAATTTTGGACGAAGACGACAGTACCGAAGCGATAGTTTTGGTGGGGGAAGTTGGCGGGTGGAGTGAACAAGCTGCTGCTTCTTACATCGCCTCGGCGATCGACAAACCCGTGGTTGCTTATCTGGCCGGCCGCTACGCTCCCAAGGGGCCGTCTTTGGGCCACGCCGGCATCCTGATCAGTTCTCGGGCGGCTGCCCAGAAAGCCTTTGGAGTTACGGCCCCAAACAAAATGGCTGCCTTTGAAGAGGCGGACATACCTGTGGCGGCTCGACCTTCAGAGATTCCTAAGTTGCTCAAAAAATTGCTAAAGAAAAATTGATTGCTTTGGGAGTTTTCACAAAAGTCCTAACCCTTTTGGGGGTTGGGATAGGGGTAGGGCGGGGGCCGGTTTGGTCTCAAAAGACTCGGCAGAATGGCACAACAGCCGCTTCAACCCGCCTTTAGGACACATTTATGATTTTTTTACCAAAGCCCTCTGACCGGCGTCACAGGCTGCGGTGCGGGTGCTGGCAAAGGGGCGGCGCGGCGCGGCGCTGGAGGCGGAGTTGTTGGCTGCACGCTGCGGCGAGGCTCGATCGGACTTTCGGGGCGAGTTGTTTCAGTTGTGCGAGTTGTCGATCTCGTCACATCTTGAAGCAGGCTTCGCAGAGTTCCAGCTATACTCTGAACTTTGCCAACAGCGGTGCGAAGGCTGGCAACATCTACGTAAACCTCGTTGAGAGGATACTTTTTCAGGATTTCCAGCAGCGATACCTTACCGTCATCCCCCGATGCCAGGATCACCGCTGCCCGCAAAGCTTTCCCGCTTTCTGTGCGGCGCTGAGTCCGAATTGCTTGACCGATTTGGTCAGTGATTTTTTCTCCCGGGGTGCTGTAAACTACCCTAGCCAGATTAGCAGGCTTTAAACCGATTTCTAGACCCATGAACCCCCGCAATATTTGCGCGTCCATTTTGGAGAACCGGATAATTTGTTGCAGGGTTGGCGTCGTCGTGCCCTC
This sequence comes from Microcoleus sp. MON2_D5, assembly GCF_036701905.1. Lineage (NCBI taxonomy): Bacteria > Bacillati > Cyanobacteriota > Cyanophyceae > Oscillatoriales > Microcoleaceae > Microcoleus > Microcoleus sp. MON2_D5. The sequence goes on along the minus strand of NZ_JAUBRM010000001.1, from coordinate 24,136 downwards.
TTTAGCAAAGTCTTCTAAGTCGCTGACATTGATGGCTTGTCTGATCGGGCCAAAGGTGAGGACAACTTTTTCGGCCCCTAATGCTCTACTGCTGCTAGATAATATGCTCCCGCTTGCTCCTAAAAATAGGACAATCCCGATCGATACAAATTTTGTTAATTTCATATTCACCGCTAGATTAAAATTATTTTTTCGAGATTTGTACATTATAGATGCAGCAGTTATATTCTACAAGGTCGCCAGTGTAATTTGTGCCGGCGTCACACCCACAATCTCGACCGAGACTTTTTCTCGATCTTGACTTTAAGAATAAGTAACCAACTCTACCCAAATATTTTTGCTTCTATTCATTCTGCTTTCTACCTTCTCGATGTCCAGCCTTCTACATCATATTGCCTTCAGCCTTCTACATAAGTGCCTTATAAAAATTATAGTAATCCCCCTGATGCAGAGGAAATTATTAATTGCTGAAACATAAGGAATTACTTATTATTTCTCTCCTAGACCACTAAATCCCTCTTCCCTCTTCCCTCTTCCTTCTTCCTTCTTCCTTCTTCCTTCTTCCTTCTTGTATATGTTGTTGAAAACCAAGCGCAAATCCAAGAAATCCAAACACAAGCACAGCGAAAAAACAACCGCGCTAAGCAAAAAAGAAGTAGCTGCACAAAAACGCAAAATTTCAGAAAAGCGCAATGAATTGGTGCAGGCGATCGCCATAAGCTGCTTAGTCACCGTTGCTCTCAGCATCCCCCTGTTGTTCGTGGCCGGCCCTAAGATTGCTATTGCAGGAGGCGCAGCCGCAGCCATCTTGCTGCTTTCCTACAAATACCCCCGTCAAGCTTTGTGGACTTTTCTAATTTACCTGCCTTTCAGCGGTACAATTACTTACGCAATTGGCGGCGGGAATGCTGCATTTCAATTAGCCAAAGATGCTTTCTACATACCAGCTCTCATCGCCCTAATTCAAAGCTGCAAAAAGAAACAGTTGCCCCTGTTCATCCCCAAACAAATGCTTTCTACCTTTAGCATCCTGTTGATGATGGCAATGCTAACTTTAATTTTTGTCAACGGCGATATGCAGCTCAACCCTATGAAGGGTGAGAAACCAATTCTGCAAGGAATTCTCGGCTTAAAAGTATTGATAGGTTACATACCGCTTATGGCTTGTACCTATTATCTGCTCCGCACTAAGAAGGATTTGGTATTTTTTAGTCGAATGCACATCGTTTTGGCGATAGTTTGCTGCCTTCTCGGTTTGATTCAGTACCTGTTGCTGCAAAGTGGAAAATGTGCGGGTACCCGAGGAATGATCGGAAACGACTTATATAAAGCAACGCTGCAAGCTAGATGTTTTGTCGGCGGTTCTTTAGTGTTCAGTCCAGAAGTCAAGTTTATCCGCTTGCCGGGAACTTTTGTAGCCCCTTGGCAGTGGGCTTGGTTTTTAATTTCTAATGCTTTTTTAACCTTTGCCTCTGCCTTTTGCGACCCTTCATTCTGGTGGCGAGTTATCGGTTTATTTGGCATGGCATTAGTATTTGCCAATGCAGTTATTTCCGGTCAAAGAGCTGCTTTAGTTCTGGTTCCCGTTGCTACGGCAATCCTGCTAGTTCTCACCGGTCAATTAGTTAATTTAAAACGATTTATTCCCATCGGTGCAGGACTGGCGATTCTGCTGTTTGTCGGTGCAGCAATTAACCCGGAAATTATCGAGCAGCAGCGGGAGAGTTTTGTTAACCGCTGGAAGGCTGCACCGCCCCAGCAGTTTCTCTTTAATCAGTTCCAGCAAAGCCACAATTTTATTATTGACAGACCTCTCGGTAGAGGTGTGGGACGAGCAACTAATTCAACGCGAATATTTGGTGCTACGCAGCTAATTGAAACTTTCCAACCTAAGTTGATTTACGAACTCGGTTATCCGGGAATGATTGCTTTTCAGGTCATGGTTTTACACTTGGCTTTTATAACTTTTAGAGCTTACCGTTCTGTGAAAGACAAAAGTTTGCGGAGTTACGGAGCTAGTTTTTGGGTATTTGTGGGATTTATTACGATCAATCCTCAATACTATCCCCTGGATGTAGATCCAGTGTCGGTGTATTATTGGGTTTTAGCTGGGGCGATTTTAAAGTTGCCCAAAATTGACAAACAGGTGCAGGATGAAAAACCCCAAGAACTTGAGTCAAATGATTTGCAAGTTCACCAGCAATTAAAGGAGAAAAAAATTATTGCATCTGCCCCAATTTGAGAAGAGTTTTGAGTGTTGAGTTGGGTGGATTCTTTCTTGTTCAGTAACCCGCTTTCGATCCAAGGCGGTACAAATATAGCCCGCAGTTCATGGTTTATCTGTGCTAAAACCGACCCCTACAGCATATTGTGACTCGTAACTTTACTGCGGTTGCCAAACGGGATTGCTAGCATTCAAATCTTTGTCGTTTGTCAATTTAGTCAATGCCGAACCGTCCCGATTAATTAAATACAAGTTGCTTTTGTCTCCTTGGATTTCGTTAAATATAAAAGCAATTTGCTGGCTGTCAGCAGACCAAGCTAATTCTGAAATTCCCGACGGTTTTAGCCGGGTAGCTAGTTGATTTAGCTGGTTCCCGTCAGCATTGATTGTGTAGAGTTTTTGATTGTTAAACTCTCCGGCAACGAAGGCAATAAGTTTGCCATCCGGCGACCACGAAATTTCGTCGTAGTTTCTGGGTTTTTGGGTGAGGTTCTTGGCTGTCCCCCGGTTAATGTCGAGCAGGTAGATATCTTGCTGTTCGCGTGCTGAATCGCCGGGTTTATTATAATAGTAAGCAATGCGGCTGCTGTCGGGCGACCAAAATAGTTTGACGTTGTAAACCTCATTTTGCGGGTTGTTCGTCAAATTTTTGAGGTTGGTTCCATTGGCATTAATTGTGTAAATTTGCTGTTTCGGATAAGCGCCGACCAGGAAAGCAATTTTTGTGCCATCTGGCGACCACACAAATTCACTTCCGCCCGATGATATATATTCGCCGGGACTTTTAGTTAGTTTGGTCATTCCCGAACCGTCGGCATTCATTTTGTAAATATTTTTATCCTTGACAAATGCTACCTGCTGGCCGTCGGGTGAAATGTAAAATTCCGATGAAATTTCTGTTTTAGGCGGCTGTCCTCCTACTTCCAAATTCCTAACTAATTTAGTTCCTTTAATGCCAGAAGTGTTGCTTGTATAAAGTGATTGGCTGCCGGGAGCATCAGAGGTAAAACCGTCGCAAGAACGGGCAAAAACAAGTTTCTGGCTGTTGGAAAACCAAGCTATTTCAAAATTAGCTGCTTTGCAACCAGCCTCAGCAAACTGTTTAGTTAGTCGAGAACCGTCAGCATTGACTGTATAGATGTCGCTGTATCCGCTAACGAAAGCCAGCCGCTGGCCGTTGGGCGACCACACTAGGGGAGCGATAACATCTATATTACGTGTAAGTTCGCGGCGAGCGGAACTGGTAGCATTGACCGCAAATAAAGTGGATCTGTTCTCGCTGCCGCGCATCTGGAGGGCGGTAAACGCTAGTATCCTTGGTTTTTGGGCTGCGGTTGGGGGAGGGCTGTGAAGGCTCAAAAACAAGGTGATTGAGAGTGTTAGGGAGATTAGGCCGATCGCCCTTACCAGCCATAATTTATTCAAACGCATTTTGTTGGTTTATTTGTCGGTTTATCTGTAGTTCACAGTGTTTGTCTGTCAATATGTCGTGACAGCCTCAAACTCTGTTTAATTCTACCAATAATTAGCTCGAACATTTTTTTGCGGGACGGATTCTTGCTGCTGGGCGGCATCCCTAACTCGCAACACATCAAGTTCAAGTCAGTTGCACTCATTGCCAACAATTTTTTCCTCACCTCTTCTTCATTTCCATTTTTAGCTTGTAAACGCAGTTCTTCATAAGTTTCTAGAACATTTCCAGCCGATAAATTAGCAGGTTTATTAACATCAGCACCACTGGAAATATCGGAATTTTTTGACCCAGCAGAAAGCCCTCCCCGCTTGACTTGAGCTTCAAGCCTGGTTAATTTTCGAGCAACGTCCCGCAAGATTTCCTTAAGTTCGCCAATTTCCTCAACTAACCCCCCGCTTGCTTGTTCGGAAGCAGCCAAAATTTCTTTTTTACTCATTTCAGATACTCCTCACACTCGCGCCATAGTTGTTCAAATTCTCTAACTAATTCTCGCGGCAGTTCTCCCTCATTAATTGCCCGTTTTAGCCCGACGCTTTCCCGAATTGTCGATTCTAAAAATCTAACTTCTATGTTATTATCTTTTGATATCTCAGCGCAAAGTCTCTTTACTTCTCTCATGTAAAACTGAACTTCATTTGTCAGCAATCCTCCATAGGTTTTAGCTTTATTCATAAAGACTGCTATCTTGGGAAACGGATAAGGCTCAATCCGTTTCTGGAGCGAGTTTAAAACTAAACTCAATCCCCTAGAACCAAAATAATCGGGATTGACGGGAATTAATATTAAGTCGCAGCAAGAGAGTACGCTGTAGGTGAGGAGGCTGAAGGAAGGCGAACAGTCAAAAAGCATCAAATCGTATTTGGGGAGATTGGCAGAGTTGGCGATTTTGCCGATGAATCTGCGGATGAAGTCTTTAACACTTTTTCCCTCAAATCCATCAATATCCAACCAATACAATTCTTCAACTGAAGGGACAAAATGCAACTGTTCGTCAATCTGATAAATGGTCTCGAAACCAACGGGAAATTTAAAATTCTGTCCGGCTTTTTTAAAGACTTCTAGAGCGTCGTAAATTGTAAGTCTATGCTTGAGAGATTTTTCGTACCACTTACCAAATTTGTCATCTAAATGACCTGTATTTTCGTTAAGTCCGATCGCCTCTGTGAGCGACATTTGCGGATCTAAGTCTAACATCAAGACTTCTAAGTCTGTTCCTTGGGATATAATATTTCCCAGACTCCAAGTGACGGTAGTCTTTCCGACACCGCCTTTGAAGTTGATTACGGCTATTGATTTAGGACTCATGGCTGGCTTTGTTTGGATTTTGCTCAAATATAAATTAAAACATATTGTGTGACTTTGTTCAGCGCGCGATCGCCCCTGAGCAGCCCGATATGCCAATTGACATAAAAGGCAGACTATGATAAAGAATTAAATAATAAAATAAAACTATTAGCCACCCCAAAGGTGAACTAAAACATATATTCTGGATTTAAGGAAAAAGAACAGGGCTATTGAATTCTCGATCGACTTGATGTTGAAAAGGTTTTATCTAATCTGAATACTTGTGCTTCTTTGAGAACCTTATTTGCATGGTGTTTAAAGGCTTTGGGGGAAGTACCTACCGATAAATATCAGCTTTCAAGTGGAAAATTAAGTAAAATAACTAAAGGACAATTGGATAATATTTAATTTTTTAAGTTCTGGCAGATTTTTACTGCCGATAAAACGTAAGGTGCGCCGAGGCGCACCCTACAAGATTTTTTAGCGTTTCACCAGTAAGGTGCGCCGAGGCGCACCCTACAAGTTGTTTTAGCGTTTCACCAACTTCTTAGAAACCTTCCGCAAGCGAATTGATTTTGGTGTTACTTCCACCAATTCATCCTGGCCGATGTACTCCAAAGCGCGCTCCAAACTCATATCGACTGGTGCTTGCAATTGCGCCAATTCTTCACCGCCAGATGCGCGGTGGTTTGTCAACTGCTTCGACTTGCAAATATTCAGCTCCATGTCTTCATCTCGGTTGTTTTCTCCGATAATCATCCCTCTGTAAACCTTGGTTCCAGGGGTAATGAAAAATACGCCACGGTCTTCAGCATTTTTCAGTGAATAAGTAGTTGCAATTCCTTCTTCAAAGGAAATCAATACTCCGTTGCGACGGGCGACAATTTCTCCACCGAGGGGGCGATAGTCGAGGAAGCTGTGGTTCATAATTCCAGCACCGCGAGTCAAGCGCATGAACTCGCCTCGGAATCCAATCAAACCGCGAGCGGGGACTGAAAATTCGATTTGGGTGCGACCGGTGCTGCTGACGTGCATATCTTGCATTTCTGCTTTCCGCTGACCGAGGCGTTCGATGCAGCCGCCGACTGCTTCTTCGGGTACGTCTAACACCAAACATTCAAAAGGTTCGCAGGGACGACCGCCGATTTCGCGGAAGATTACTTGCGGTTGAGATACTTGGAATTCGTATCCTTCGCGACGCATATTTTCGATCAGGATTCCGAGGTGGAGTTCGCCGCGGCCGGATACGAGGAATTTGTCGGGAGATTCGGTTTCTTCGACGCGCAAGGCGACGTTGGTTTGGAGTTCTCGCATTAGCCGATCGCGAATTTGCCGAGATGTCACCAAACTTCCTTCTTGACCGCAGAACGGCGAATCGTTCACCGAGAAAGTCATCTGCAAAGTCGGTTCGTCCACCTTGATTAAAGGCAGCGCTTGCGGGTCGTTCGGACAGGTAATTGTCTCGCCAATATACGCATCAGCAAAACCAGCAACGGCGACAAGATTACCAGCAGAAGATTCTGGGATATCAATCCGCTTCAGGCCTTCAAAGCCCATCAATTTGGTAATTTTTGATTTGACAATCGCGCCGCTTTCGGTGATTAAGACTGCTTGTTGACCGATCCTAATCGTGCCGTTGTGGATGCGGCCGATGACGATGCGACCGACGTATTCTGAGTAATCTAAGGTGGTTACTTGCAGTTGTAGTGGCTTGTTGGGGTCGCCTACAGGGGGTGGTACGTGGTCGAGGATTTCTTCAAAGAGGGGCTTCATATCTACCCCTTCGTCTTCGAGGTGTTTTTTGGCGTAACCGCTTAAGCCGGAACCGAAGAGATAGGGAAATTCGCACTGATCGTCGTCAGCACCTAGTTCGAGGAACAGATCCAAAACTTTATCGACGGCTTTGTGGGGGTCGGCTCGCTCGCGATCGATCTTATTCACAAAGACGATCGGGCGCAGTCCTTTTTCTAGGGCTTTTTTGAGCACGAACCGCGTTTGCGGCATCGGGCCTTCGTTGGCGTCTACGATCAGCAGACAGCCGTCAACCATGCCGAGAACTCGTTCGACTTCTCCGCCGAAGTCCGCGTGTCCGGGGGTATCGACGATGTTGATCAGGGTTTCTCCGTACCTGACGGCGGTGTTTTTGGAAAGGATGGTAATGCCACGTTCGCGCTCGATGTCGTTGGAGTCCATGACGCAATCTGGGATTTCTTCCCCTTCGCGGAAGATCCCGGACTGTCTGAGGAGAGCGTCCACAAGGGTGGTTTTGCCGTGATCGACGTGAGCAATGATGGCGACGTTGCGAATGGGAAGACTCATAATGCGTCTGGAACGTTAAACGGATCTAACTAAAGATTTCTTAATAATTGTAGCGCATTGAGTCAAGGGCCGATCGGGCGCGGCTGCCAGATTGGAGTGCGATCGTCGCTAGAATCAAGATTATGGAAGCGCAACCGAGAGAAATTGAGCATTACACTACCCCTGACGGCAGAGTTCCTTTCGATCGGTGATTTTGAGTTAGCCCTGGTGAAGAAGGTTTGATTTGGGTCGATCGCCCGTATTAATGATGAGGGTGCAAGTACGATCGACTTTATGGAAGTACAGCCGAGGGAAATTAGACGTTATATTGCCCCAGACGGTAGAAATCCTTTCGCAGAGTGGCTTAGTTCCCTGCGAGATTTGAATGCGGTAGTTAAAATTGAGCAAAGGCTTGACCGAGTTCGCTTAGGGAATTTAGGAAACAGCAACTCTGTTGGGGAAGGAGTCTGCGAATTAAAAATTGATTTTGAGCCGGGGTATCGCGTGTACTTCGGACAATTGGGGTCAACAATAGTTCTTCTTCTCTGCGGTGGGGATAAAAGCACTCAAGAACAAGATATCCGCAAAGCGTATGAGTATTGGAAAGAATATGGAGAACGCGAAAATGCCAACGAGCGATAGTTACCAGGGCTATCTGATAGGAGCGCTCAAGGATAAAATACACGCTGCGGCTTATCTAACAGCGCATTTGGAAGACGAAGAGCCTGAACCTGGTTTGCTGGAACTCGCACTTAGCAATGTATTTGAGGCTCTTGGCGAACCAAATATGTCTGCAGAGGATGCTAAATTGCATTTGGAAAAATTAGATCTTTTGTTGTCGGGAGAAGGAAGTGCGAGAATTTATGCTTTGGTAAGTTGGCTGAAGGCTCTGGGATTGAAGTTATCTGTTGCGGTTGATGAAGGGGATAAAGGGGAAGAGGAAGATTCTGTTAGTGCTACTGAGTTGGCGGAAGTTGGTAATGTTTGATTTTGGGCGATCGAGCTTTAAGTTACTAATTAGACCTTAACGGCCCTCCAACCCCGAGCGCTAAATGAAGTAGCCGATCCCTCCGGGGTATCCTACAATACTGTTAAAAGTTATGCCCGATCGCCCGGTATGGCAATGGCTGACATCGGTGCTCTGCTAAAATTGGCGCGGACGTTTGATGTGTCGATCGAAGAATTGTTGGATTTTGTGGAACAGTAACAAATTACACTTAAAATAAACCAGCGCTACCAGCGCCAACCAGTTCGGCCTCGCAGGGACGATCGACTGTGGGCCCAAGCAACAGATTCGAGAGTTGGCGGATGGGACGGGGCGAAGTGTGAAAGAAATGATATATTCTCAGCGGCAATTGTAGCTGTTCGATCGCCCATATCGGTCTACAATTTTTAACGTTGAGCCTTATTGAAGTGCAGGAGTGGAGCTGGCTTGGATAACGCTAGTCTGTCAAGAAAACCCCCGCAAGCCTCGGAGCTTGTCGCCGACGAAATTCCAGAAGCAGTGCGAGACCATCCATACCCAGAAGCAGGGCAGAGTCAGTCTAAGAAAAAAGGGCTGATTTGGAAACTGCTAGGGTTGGCCGCATTAGCCTGTGGGGTCAGCATCTGGCTGCACCTCAACTTTAACTTGTTCCCAGCCACCAGTCAGGCAGAGCAAACTCAACAAAACCCAGCACCGACCAGTTCGCCGTCTGCATCGGTTGCGAGTCCAGCTACCAACCCCAAAGTCACCGCCCCCGCAACCCCAGACAACCTGCTGGGACACTTGCCCTACCCAGAAGCACCAGCAAAAGACTTGGTAGGCGTCACCCCCGACGGTAGCATCAAACTCCGCTCCTCAGCAGCAGCAAAATATCAGGAAATGGCCAACGCCGCAGCGGCATCAGGCATCTACTTCGCTCCCATATCCGGCTTCCGCTCCCTGGAAGACCAACAGCACGTATTTTTTGACGTGAAAGCCGAACGCAGGCAAAACGCCAGCAAGCGAGCCGAAGTCAGCGCCCCACCAGGTTACAGCGAACACCACACCGGTTATGCGATCGACATCGGCGACGGCAGCGCCCCGGAACACAACCTCAGCCCCAGTTTTGAAAATACCGAAGCATTCAAGTGGTTAGAAGCCAACGCCGTCGCCTTCAGCTTTGAAATGTCCTTCCCCAAAAACAATGGCCAAGGCGTCAGTTACGAGCCTTGGCACTGGCGGTTTGTGGGCGACAAGCAAAGCCTCGAAACTTTCTACAAAGCTCATTCCATGAAAAAGTAGAAGGAAGAGGGAAGAAGGAAGAAGGAAGAAGGAAGATTTTCCACATCTCCGGCTTTGCCACTCTCCGACTCTCCCACTGCCCCACTCTACCCACTCTCCCATTCCCCCACTCCTCCACTCCGCCACTCCCCCCCACTCCGTTGAGCCAAACTCGTGATTGCAATCTATCCAGGCAGCTTTGACCCCATCACCTTCGGTCACGCAGACATTATCGAGCGGGGATCTAAACTGTTTGACCGGGTAATTGTTACGGTAGTCAGAAACCCCAGCAAAACCCCTCTCTTCACCGTAGAGGAACGGATCGAGCAGATCCTGCGCTCTACCCAACACTTGCCAAATGTAGAAGTAGACAGTTTTGAGGGTTTGACAGTAAACTATGCTAAGATTCGACAAGCCAAAGTGCTGCTGCGGGGGCTCCGGGTATTAACAGATTTTGAAATGGAACTCCAGATGGCCCACACCAATAAAACCCTTCTGGGTGAAATTGAAACAGTTTTTTTGGCAACTTCTAACGAGTACAGCTTTTTAAGTAGTAGTGTAGTTAAAGAAATAGCCAAGTTTGGTGGCTCCGTAGATCATCTTGTTCCGAAACACGTCGCCCTAGATATTTACAAATGTTACGCCAGCAGGAACCAACTCGCATCGAACCCGATAGTACCGGCCTCGGCACTGAGAACGAACCACCTCAGAACACAGCCGCCTTCGGAGATCCCACCCGAACCGCAGGAGTAGACATCCAGCGGGAATTGAACAGGCTTGAGGAAATTGTTCTCGACAGCCCGCGAATTCCCCTGACCAGACGCACTCTGGTGGATGAAGAACAGTTGCTCGATCAATTAGACTTGGTGAGGCTAAATTTGCCGATCGCCTTTCAGGAAGCCGAGACGATCATCCGGCACAAAGACGACTTGCTTCAAGAGGCGGAACTTTACGCTCAGGAAGTGATAGAAGCAGCAGAACAGAGAGCAGCAGAAATTTTAAACGATATGGGCCTGCTCCAGCAGGCGAAGATAGAGGCAGATCAGTTGCGCCAGCAAGTTTTGCTCGACTGCGAGGCAATTCAGCAGGCCACCCTGGCGGAAGTGGAACAAATTCGCTACCAGGCTCAAGAGGAATTGGAAGAGATGAGAGTCAGGGCGATGGCTGAATGCGAGGAAATTCAAAACGGAGCCGATGATTATGCCGACCAAGTGCTCGATAATATCGAGCACAAGTTGAGCGATATGCTGCGCGTGATCCGCAACGGGCGCGATCAGTTGGATAGTGTTTCTACGTCGCACATCAATCACAACAACGGTTAGCCCACAGTGAACTCTTTGCTGGAATATTTCTAAAAGTCTACCTAATTTAGGTAGATTTTTTTTCGCCATAGTCTCTATAGTCTTTATTCCTCAATCCCAGCACTCGGTGACTTATTTTTGCCGACATAAGTTTTGTGAAGATAGGAGCAAATATAACCTTTTATGCTATTGTACTGCTGATACCAAATCCGGCTTAAAGACCCCCTTTATCTCTTAGTCCCCCTTGGCGGCTCGGACGAAAGTTTGACTCTATGCAGCGGTTTCAACCGCCGAATGATAAAAGGGGTAGCAAATCGGGATTTGGTATCAGACAAAAAATTCCTAACTTGATTCCAATTTTTACAATCTAATTTTTACCATGCAAAAAGTTTCTAATCGGTTCGCTGAATTTGATTTGATCCGAGCTTTAGCGATCCTCAGCGTGGTGATTACTCATGCTGGGTTCTTCGCATTTCGCGATCGCAGAATTTTATTTGTGGCGATCGATACATTTCAACTATTTTGCGTACCTGCATTTTTACTGTTGAGCGGTTTTTTTCTCACCAACAAACTGGAAAATCAAAATAATCCCGCACTGGTAGTCAAAAAAAGACTGTCAAAAATTCTACCCCCTTATCTGTTTTGGTCAGTAGCTTTGTACATCTTAAATAATTTGGGACAAATCCAAAAATTTGATTTACTTTCATTACTCAGAGATATCTTGACTGGTTCAGTGATGCCTCCCTATTACTTCATCGTTGTGATTGTTCAATGCTACGGCTGGTGGTGGCTTCTCGTGAAACTAAGATTTTTAGACTCCCGAAAAGTTTTGGCTTTGGGCTTAACAATTCAAACAATTTTTACAATTTTCTTCTACTTAACCGCTTTCAAATATATATCAATACCTCTACCTTTGATGGAGCGCGTGATTTTCAGTTGGATTTTGCCCTTTTCAACTGGTCTATTTTTGGGCGGCTCGTATGACAGACTTCAACCCGTTCTCGAACGGAAAAAAATGCCAATTTTAGGGGCAACGATCCTTTTTTATCTAGCTAGCATTTGGGAATATTACCTGAAAAGTGGAGTTAATTCGGAGGAATGGTTTCTCCGATCGTTTTTTAAACTATCTGCTCAAGGATACGCAATTTTGTTCGTATTATCCATCCTCGCATTTTCTAAGAGTATCGCACTTCCCAGTAGAGTATCTGGGTTAGTCAAAATATTGGCTACTTACTCCTTCCCTATATATCTCCTGGATTCGACAGTAGCGAAATATGTCTTGTTAGTGTTTTATAAGTTTATTGATCCGGTAAATCCGCTGCTGAAGCTCGGCTTTTTAGTTACGGGGACTTTGTTAGGTTGTTGGGCGATTATTTACCTGTTGGAAAAACTTTTGCCCAAAAATTACAGGCAGTACATTTTGGGAGTTTAATCAAATTTGGTGTTTCAGCGGATGTCTTCATAAAACTGCTTGAGATACCTTGGAGAAACGCCAAAACCCCACAAAAAGCCAATCGAAAGATAGATGGCAATAGCTTTAAATTCGCCCCAATTCGCAACTCTACGATCGCTACTTTCCACTACCCGATTGACTAACTTAAGTCTCCCCCGTCGCACTAACTTCAAACACAAATCCGCTTCTTCCATAATTGGCAGGGCAGCATCGAAACCGGCGCATTCCCAAAAATCGGTACGGCGACAAAAAATAACTTGGTCGCCAAACAGCAGGCGCAATCCTTGGAAAAATAAATGAGGTCGAAATAACAGCGGCGCGTAATAAGTTTTCAGGTAATTGTGGAGGGAAAAACCCCATCTTGTTTGCTGCGAACCAGCCATCAGGGAGATAAACCCGCCGCCGGAAATTTCGGCATCGGACAATGTTTTCTGGATGACTGCTACAATGTCATCGGGAACTAAAGTATCGGCGTGCAGAAAGCACAGAATTTCACCGGTGGCGACTTGAGCACCTAAGTTCATTTGCAGGGATCGTCCCGCTATACTGCTAGAAATAACGCGGGTGGCGGCGGAAAGTGCGATCGCCGCTGTGTCGTCTTGACTGCCGCCGTCTACCACCAACACTTCCCAAGCTGGAGGATTGAGAATGCTGAGTTGGCGGAGGGTGCGTTCCAGACAAATCGCTTCGTTGAGGGCTGGGATGATAATAGAAACGCGAGCCATCGGGTTGAAATTTATGCCAGAGATATTATAATAAAAAACTGTGGCGATTCACAACTAACGAGAAAATAGAACTTAGGCACGCAAATTCAGAAACCGGGTGTCTGCCTGCGAACTCGTCACGAAACCTCGGATTTGTCACAGAAACCGGGTTTGTTAGAGTCATTCCTATAAAATCTGAAAAAAAGTGCAATCGCCCTCTATATTTTCCACTAATCAGGACTGAGAAAATCGTGCAGAAAACTGAAGTAAAAAATGATTTAGAATTTTATGAGGAAAATGCCGATAATTGGTGGGACGAAAATGCTAAAATTTATGCCTTATACCATCTAAACAAACCCAGATTTGAGTTTTTCGACAGACACGCGACTAATTGGCAAGGGCTGAAAACCTTAGATGTCGGGTGTGGCGGCGGCTTTTCTTGCGAGTTTATGGCCGAGAGAGGCGCTATTGTTTCTGGAATAGATCGATCGGAGAAATGTATTGCAGCAGCTCAAAATCACGCAGTTACCAGCGGTTTTGAGATTGACTACAGGCAAGGTTTTGCGGAAAATATGCCCTACGACGACAATACCTTTGATGTTGTAATCTGCGTGGATGTTTTGGAACACGTGGCCGATTACAAAAAAGTTGTGTCTGAGGTGCACAGGATTCTAAAGCCTGGGGGACTGTTCTTTTTTGATACAATTAACCGAACTTTTTCCTCGCAAATTGTGATGATTGGACTGATGGAAAATATTTTGCAGGAGATTAGGCGGGGCGTTCACGATTGGGAAAAGTTTATTACCCCGGATGAACTGTCTGTGGTAATGCAGGATATTGGTTTTGGCAAGATTGAAATTAAAGGTTTTGATATGTTTGGAGAAATGGGCGCTATGTTAGCCGAGATGCACGGTTTTTGGGAAGATTTTACACGCGGAAAGCAGGTGTTTCCTTCGGCGGGTATTTTAAAACAAGTATCTCAAACTCTAACATCTAATGTAGCTAACTATATGGATTACAAAAGGTCTGGGTTGTTTAAAATCAAAATTAATGAGGATCAGTCGATTATGTATGTTGGCGTTGGGGCGAAGAATTAGTCAGTTAATTGTTAACTGTTGTCATTTGGGGCGAGTTGGAGACGGATTTTTGCGCTCGACAAATCCGGCTAAAACCCGCCTCTATTGCATTTTTTAGGGTACGCAGGCCGCGGTACACCTTATCCTGTGGAGTGCATACAGATATTCCGTGGGGACACGGCACGACGCCGTATCCTTACTGTATTGCGGGAAATTGAGAATTGCTATATTGGCGATCGCACTACAAACCTAAGCCTGGGCTGAGGCATACTGAGTATCGATCGAATTTTAATGACTCGCCCCAACTCCTCAAATAGCGATCGAGCAAGCATATATACTTAAATGTTAGGGCGAACACAGTGGCACCGCCCCTACCGATTCACAATTTATCAAGAATTATGCCAGCAAGTTTTCTCCCAAAGTCGATCGCACAACTCACAGAATCTACCTCAATTGCCTTAGCCCAAAGCATTCAACGAGAAGCCATTACAACTCCCCTATCTTCTCAACCAATTGCCACAACCTACGTGCGCCAAGGCAGCGGCAAAACACCAATTTTGCTAATTCACGGCTTCGACAGTTCCTTGTTTGAATTCCGCCGCCTGTTGCCGCTGCTGGCTGCCGAAAATGAAACTTGGGCGGTTGATTTGTTAGGTTTCGGATTTACAGAAAGATCGGCAGGTTTGGCCTTCAGCGCGAGGGCAATTGAAAGTCATCTTTACTATTTTTGGAAAACGCTAATTTCGCAGCCTGTAATCTTAGTCGGTGCTTCAATGGGAGGTGCAGCAGCAATTGATTTCACTCTCAATTATCCCGAAGCTGTGAAACAATTAGTGTTAATAGATAGCGCAGGTTTTGCCATCAGTTCTAATAAGGGAAAGTTTTTAATTCCTCCTTTAGGATATCTAGCAACTTCATTTTTACGCAATCCCAAAATTCGCCAGCGAATTAGCGTCAATGCTTATTTCGATAAAAATTTGGCTTCTCAAGACGCTCAAACGTGTGCTGCTTTGCACTTGGAAATGCCCAACTGGAATCAAGCTTTAATTGCGTTTACCAAAAGCGGCGGTTATGGAGGTTTTGGGGAAAAATTATCGCAACTTCAGCAGCAGACGCTGATTTTGTGGGGAAAACAAGACCGGATTTTGGGGACGGCGGATGCGGAAAAGTTTGCAAGGGCGATCGCAAATTCTCAACTAATTTGGATACCCGACTGCGGGCACGTTCCCCACTTAGAAAAGCCACAGACTACCGCGCAGCATATTTTAGAATTCATCACAAAAAGCGGACTCACGCAAAAAAATTAAACCTAGGGTGCGCTGTGGCGCACCTTACATACTTACATATATGGTTTCCCTGGCACATTTGGTATAGTTTGAGGTCAAATAGACAGGTTTCAAACTTTCGGCAAATACTTTTGTACTATCGTCCATCCTGTGAGCAACACAGTCACAAATCCCCCACACAAGGCCAAATTAGTGCCGATATGGAGGGGGCGCGCCCAAGGATGTTTAGGGCCAATTTGTAGCCCGCTTCCCACAGAAACCAACACCAAAGCCACAACAGCTAACCCGGCCGGTAAATGAGCCGAGTGACCCAAATTGCCGTACTCTCCTAGCGTACCGACTACACCAATTCCCAGCAGTAAAATTACCAAAGTCGCCATCCCCACACCAGTGGCTAAATGAAAGGGACGCAGCCACTTTGGGCGCGGTTGTTTGGTACTCCTAGTGGCAAACATCCACGTTCCAGTAACGGCCAGCAACAGGTAAGCCAACAGGGAAACACCCATTGACCAAGCCGCTATTTTCCACAACCACAAGAAAGAAGGCAGATTCATCGGTTGCATCCCTAATTAGGATTTTCCACAAAAGGTTTCTTTCCGATTTTACCTGGACTTGAAAGCAAAAATGAATTATTTTGAGAGAAAGTGCGATCGGACTATCCACAGATGGCATCAGTCTTACCTGGAAGTCAAACGCACTTTCTCTGATATTCAGCTTAATTTACGCTAGAGATTTGTCGCTGCCCTTTTTAAGAGCCACCTTCCCATTTTAGATTGGTGGTTTTGCTCTCCCGGAAAGGCATTTTATAAAACCCTAATTTTTGTTCTAAGATTAATCGGAAAAAAGGCAAACCTTCAATCAAATATCTTTTCCACAACCTTCTCGGTTCACTTAACAGTCGGTACGCCCATTCTATGCCGACTTCGCTCATCCATTTGGGAGCTCTTGCTTTGGAACCAGCTTCAAAATCAATGGTTGCACCTACGCCTAAGAATATTTTGACGTGTGTTAATTTGCTCTTGTATTTAACCAACCACTTCTCTTGCTTGGGCGATCCCACTCCTATGGCGAGAACTGTAGCTCCTGATTTATTTATCTGGTCAATTATTTTTTCACATTCTTCTTCATTTTTTTCAAAGCCAAAAGAAGGAGAAAGTGCTTCAACTACTATTTCTCTCCCAATTTTTTGGTTAATTTTTTCCTGGGCTTTCTTAGCTATACCTTCAGCAGCTCCTAGCAAAAATATTTTAATCTTCTCGTTATCTTTGTGATACATATAAAATGCCGGAAACAAATCCGAACCCGAAATTTTTTCTTTGAGAGGAGTACCCAAAAACTTGGAGGCATACATCAATATTTGACTGTCGCAGACTCTATAGGTAGATCTATTGTAAGCTTCATAGAAGTCGCGGTCATACTGCAACTTAATCAAGTGGTCTACATTGGGCGTAAATACGACACCACCTTCGCAGTCGAGTTTTTCAAACAACTCTGTGATTGACAAGTTATCTACCGAGACATTCAATAAATTCACTGTTTTCATTTATGATGCCCTTCCCGCTTTATATTAAACTACAACTCAAACTATTATAACCTACAATACACTTTCGTGTTTTCACTACTTGGACGCTTCAGTGAACCTACTTTTCTCAGTATATCCTCCTAGACCCTACCTGTCTAGTCAGGATTTTTAAAGATTATGTAAAGAATCAGCTAGTTTTAGAAAAAGTGTATAAAGCCCATTTTTGTTTACAACTCGCAACACAGTTTCAAGAAAAAAGCCATCCAGTGCTAATACTTGAAGCATTGCAAAGGAATGTAAAAAAGAGTTTATGAGATTAAAATTTTAACCTAGTGAAAAATATCTCGCCAATTCCGAACTTGATTTTATGCCAAAATGGTAGATTTTGTAGTTTTTGTCTCCAGGGAAGGCAAGATAGTGTCAAGCTTGAAGTGAAGCAGCGATCGCATTGCCGAAAATCATCCTGATTTTTGGTGAACCAGCGACTGTCTTCTTGGTGGCGAACTGGTTTTCTTGGCCTTAAGACTTTCTGGAGCTTTTAAGACCAGACCTGATATTCCTCCAGCAATCAGCGCAAAAATCGGGTTAGTCATAGCATTCAAAACACAGTCAAACACGTACATAGTTAAGGCTATCCCCAGGGTGGCAGCAGGTGCTACCTTGGGATTAGACCAGGTTCTGGCGGGATATTTGAATACGGAAAAGACGATAACAGGAAGTAACATGGAAGAAAATAAACTAACTAAACCGACTGCACCGTTGACGCCAAAGGCAATAATCCATAAGCTGTCGGTGACCGAGATATCTTTACCATACCCGTCATACACGCGGTTCCCGCCGGAATCCCCCCAGCCAAAAAGAAATCTTTGCCGCGCTTTTTCCCCCAATATCTCTTCATTGTCAAATCTAAACTTCAAAGAGGCGGCTCGTTCTTCGCCAAATACTTGAGTGATGAATCCAATCACGTCTTTGCTCGAAAATTGGCCCGATGCAGCTATGTACAGATAAAATACTATATATCCAATTATCAAGAGCAGGGGCAAAGACGTGCGAAACAACTTGGCAGAGAATAATACGAGCAACGCCATTCCAAATAAACTGTAGGCGCCAGTAGAACGGCACAAGAAAAAAGCGATAGTTAATATAATTGCTAAAGTTTTGATGTTACGGCCCATAAACTTTTTGAGCGTCCCTGTTTGCCAGAGCCAAACAGCAATTAAGGCGGCTGTCATCATCCACAGGCCCACCATCAAACCGTGCTGCATAAATACTACTGGTCTCCACCCCCCCAAACGCCTTGCTTGACCCCAGTCCTCAAAGCCATTGACGCCGTAAACCATTTGGTGCAGAATTGGGCCCTTAACCCCTTCAACTAAAGTAAAAGGAATGTAGGCTAACCCACCTGCAAAAATCCCGATCGCCAATTGTCGCAGCCCCTCTAAATTACCCACATACAAGCGTCCTAAAAAATAAGGCAGACCCCAACTAACGATTTGGTTGATAGTCGGAGAAATCGGGCTGCCACCATTACTAACTTGTGAAAAAATTGGACACAAACAGTAAATTACAATTGGCACGTCCAGCCAACCGGGCTTAAAAGAGGTGAGGCGCGCAGTATCGTAGATAAGAGTCCCCAGCAAAATGCTGTAGCAAGCTGCGGAGATTTTGGTATACGGTGGCAATGAGGGGATGGGATAAGAAGCTTGTGGCAAAAACAGCCACGCTGCAACAAAACTTATAATTACCGCCCGTAGAGGCGGAAACCTCACAAACAGGTAAAAAACGACTGGAATAAAGCCGAACATAGCAAGTGGGATGAATGCAACCATAGGTCTTTTTTGGCAGTAAAACTATAGAAAGACAACTCAAATTGCCAGATAAAAATTCTCGATTAAACGAGTGCCCAACCCCAATCTTTTAAATTAGCCTCACTTTTACGTCTTGTTCGTTAATTGTGCCTGACGTTCCAAAGCAGTGTAGAATGCCGCCTCCAAGAGATTAGTTGCATCCTCCCAAGTATAATTTCTCACCGTCTCCAATGCAGTCTCGGACATTGCGCGCCATTCGGCATCAGACAACTGACAAATCTGCTCGATCGCTTTTGCCATATCCTCTGGGTCTTCTGGCTTGACAAGTATGCCACCCCCGCCAGCAAGTAGTTCCGGAGCCGCACCCGCAGGAGTGCCGATGACTGGAGTGCCACAAGCCATAGCTTCTAAAATTGGCAAGCCGAAGCCTTCGGATCTGCTGGAAAACAGCCAAGCATCGCATTTGCTGTAAAATTCTTTTAGTTGGTCTTGAGTAGGTTCCTTATTATACTCAGTACCCTCAGGGAGCAAATCGGCAAGAGGACCATCGTGGCCGCAACCAAATGCAACTAAACGAAGGTTAGGAATTTTTTTAGCAGCTATAGAGAAAGCTTTCAGGGCAATATCGCAGCCTTTCCAAGGAGTTGTAGTATAGTACATCCCCACTGTAGGAACTAATTGCTTGCCTCGCGGCTGCTTAGCTTGCGACTGGGGGTCGTAAAACTGTTTGGTGTCCACCGTAGGAGGGACGAGAGATACAGACAAATCGCCGTATTCATTCCGAGCTATGTCTGCCAGCCACTGGGCCACAGCGATTTTGTGCATCGGCAGCCGCCAAGTTGCCTCTACCCGACCTTTTGGTACGTAGTCAAAAGCCTCGTAGTGTTGGAGAAAATATACTTTCGCTCCTTTGCTGCGAGAGAGTTTTGCCACCCACTCAGCAGTTTCCCACCAAGTAGCCATGACAATATCGGCATCAGGTACGTCAAGATCGGTAATTGGACGGTTGGTTTCGATAACTCGGCTTTCGACATCTACCTTGTCAAAGTGAGACTTTTGTGTTTGGGCAGCCGACAGCCAACCCCTACCCGTTAGCAGCGATCGCAATTGTTGGATTAAAGTCGGTTGTGGCAGGGGCAGAGAGACGATAAATATTTTGTGCCCTCGTTTTTGGAGAAGTTCTGTGTATATAGATAACACCCTCATGCCACCTGTAAGACCAAGGGTAGGCAGGACAAAAGTAATTTTCATAAATAGATGCTGAAGATTGATACTGGTTAAAACTCCTCCTTAAAGCAAGTTGGCACTTACCAGCCTCTGATTGGCTTTTCTGTGGGGTGCGGATCTGTGCTGGAGGCGATCGTAACTCGATAGTCGAGCCGATCTTACCTGGTCGTCCGGGACTTTTCCCAATTACCAATCGGGATATGTTTGAGGACTAGACAAGTTTAACCTGTAACGGAGCCAGCCTTAAAACCTCCCTTGCATTCTGGTTCAGATTTTTGCCGATCGCTTTACAACCAGCATTCGCTCGTCGGTGGGATCAGAATTCGTGTCGAGACTGCTGGGTAAAAAACAGGACAGATGCGATTTTAGTTGGGGCAGAAGCACCCCACCAAATGATATGATATTGAGTTTCTGCCCAGAAATCCGGCGCCGAAAACGCCCGTAGCGCCGAATTTCAAATTGCAGCAGTTAGCAAACCGGAATTTTTCCATAGGGAGAAAACGAAACTATCTTAACGTCGCGCTGTTTAGATTTGTCTATAGCAACTTTCAATGCCGCTTCAAAATGATCCGTGGCATCTTCCCACGTATAATTGTTCACCTTGGCATAGGCGGCTTCAGACATGGCTTGCCACTTGGAATTTCGCAACTGACAGATAAACTCTATGGCTTTTGCCATTTCTTGGGGATCTTCAGGTCTTACAAGTATGCCAGTACCCCCGCTCAAAATTTCAGGAGCAGCGCCTGCTGGGGTACTGATGACGGGAGTGCGGCACGCCATCGCTTCGATAATAGGCAAGCCGAAGCCTTCTGAGCGGCTCGCCAGCAGCCAAGCATCGCATTTGCTGTAATAGTCTTTGATTTTGTCTTGGGCGGGTTGAATTACATACTCGGCATTTGCCGGTAGTGGCAATTCCGAGGATGGGGCCTCTGTACCGAAGGCAACCAGACGCAGGTTGGGGATCTTTTCGGCGGCTAGGGAAAAAGCTTTGAGGGCGATGTCAGTTCCTTTCCAGTAGACTGTAGAGTACATTAGACCAACTGTAGGAACCGATTGTTTGTTGCGAGGACAGGCGTAAAATTGCTTGGTGTCCACGGTAGGAGGAGCTAAGGAAACTTGGCGATCGCCATATTTAGTCCGAGCTAGCTCAACTAACCACTCAGAGATCGTAATTTTGTGCATGGGCAGCATCCAGGTTGCTTCTACTCTTCCTTGAGGTAGATAGTCAAAAATTTCGTGGTGCTGGATAAAATAAGCTTTTGCTCCTTTGCTAGGAGAGAGTTTGGCTACCCACTCGGCCGTTTCCCACCAGGTGGCAACTACTACGTCAGCGTCAGGTACATCTTTGTCTTCTACGGGGCGGTAGCGATCGATAATTTTGTGTTCTACACCTAAGTTATCGAAAAATGAGGGTTCGTTTTCAGGTGGGGAAATCCAACCCCTTCCCCGCAGCAGCGACTTGACTTGCTGGCGCATACTCGGCTGGGGATGGGGTAAAGAGATGACGAACACGGAGTGTCCTCGCTTTCTCAAAAGTTCTGCGAAAATAGATATTACTCGTATTCCACCAGTCAGAGACAGAGTAGGAAGAACAAAGGTGATTTTCATTTTTAAGTCCCGCTGAAGACTTTGACTCTCATTCGGCACTGTTACCAGCGCTGATGTTAGAGCGCAAAAGGAAAGAGGGGCGGGTGAATATTAATTACCGCTTTCCTGGTGTTTACATAGAATCCAACCGACCGACTGTTCGCAACACCCCAGTATCTATCTGTCAAAACTTCACTGTCGTTGCATTGATAGTAACGATTGATGTGAGCGCCAAACAGTTCCCATAGGGATAATTTGCAGGTAATCGAAATTTCATCCTGAAGATAGATACCTCATAAAATAAAACCTCTTTTTCGCTACAAACACCAAGCTAGACAACACCCTCGGTTCAACATAACATCATTTACTAACCCAGAGATAGGCATATACGGTAAACCGAAGATCATCCAAGTTTTAATGTGGGAGATAAAGGTAGCAGTTGCAACATTTTTCAGTGGGTTGACATAGCCTTTTGTAAAAAAAATACTGCATTAAAGAAGGTAATTATTACCTTAAAAATGTTGATTGCCCATCCCTCTAACAGAGCTAAACATCGATCGGTGGCTTGGATTTTTTGATAACTGTCCTGTCGGTATGGCAAGACACAATATCCTATTTTATCAAGATTATGAGATGGTGGTTTTCTCAGATACCTCCTGGGGCGGGATCGCGCGAATCACTGTCGTGGACGTGCGAAGGAGGAGAGAAAGCCAATTTTTCAAGCGATATCCCTTGGGATCAGTTGTCGTATGTTCCTAAAAAAAACTGGTTGCTGCGTCCACTATTTGAAAAAATAGGTTTCTCAATCGTCCTACAGAAGATAGAGTTTCACCGATATAAATTTAATTAGCTGCGTGAGTTTTAAATTTGTTAATAAAAGGCGATCTCATGAAAAAGTTCCCAAAAGATACTGCCACTGGGGGGCAGAGTATATGTAGCGTTCCGCTCCTATTCCTGTCTAAGTAATTACCGTAACAAAAGTTCAGCAGCAAATTATCAAATGACCCTATACCCTATAAAGATCAAAGGAATACTCAAGGTTGAGCGGTTTATATCGTGCAAACCTTGACTCCTAAGCAGTAGCAGCAACTTCGTGGTATGTATCAAACGATTTCGCGTACAAAAAATTTCATGTTATGAAAGCATTATTTTTCCTAAGTTTGCAATTGCCGATGACAATCGGTGTGCTCTTGGGGGTTGTGCCGCCGATGCTTGCAGCGATATGTTGGCCAGTTTTCATGCAGCTAAAATTATGCGATCGCAAGCAAAACAAAACCTAGAATTAAATTCAGATGGCTTAACGGAAAGCATCTTCCGGTAGGAAGATATGAACGTTCGATTATTGCACAGCATCAGTCAAGAACCCCGTACAATCAGCAGGAATGCCAGCAAACACTTGTGGCTGCTAGTTGGCATCAACCGCAGCTACAGCCACATATACCTTGCCGAAGCTGACAATTTAGAAAGGTACGTTGTCGCCCGCGGCAGCGGCACGCCACCCGATCGCATCAACCGCAGCGATCGGTATTGGTTTAAAAGTAGAGTTGCTGGCACTGAAATTACCCGCGAAGCTTTGACATATCCCTTAACTGGAAAACCCGCAGTTATTTTCTCAACACCCATTCGGGAATTTACTATTTTAAGTTTGGGCGATCGAGGAAATTCAGTCAGCCAATTGCAGCCGCACCTCAAACAACTCGGGTATTACAAAAACGAAATTACGGGAACTTACGGAAACCCCACCGCCGACGCCGTTGATTAATTTTCCAAAAAATATTTAGGCTTGCCGGTTGGTGGCAGCGTCGATTTTACAACCAAGCACCTTCTCGAACTAGCAACTAATTTTAAACAACAATTTTCTCACACACATCAATTAAATTCAACTGATAAATCTGCCGACCAAGTGGGAAAAATTCAAGGAGTAGCTATTATAGGTATATTATTAAGCGCCGTCCCTCGGTCGGAACAGTCCGCATCTGGAAAATTAGCTTCGCTTTTTGGGGAGAAAAAATGTCAATTAATCCGTCATCCCGCTCCCAACTTATTTGCTGGAAAGCAACTAATAAACCTCAGCAACTATCCGCAGTCAAAACTCTATTAGCAGGCAAAAGCGGTGCCTTTTTATTCGGCGATGAACGGGTAGTGAAATGGCTTCCATGTCTGAATTAATTAGACAGTCGCTGGGGCGTAATTATCTTGCATGAAGAAGCCGAGGCTTTAGAAAAAGAACAGTTGTTTTGGCAGTTTGCAATTATTATTACCGCCCTTGTCGTCTTGGGAGCCGGCGGTTTCAGGTGGATATTAACCAGCCGTTTGGTTCGGCCGATCGCGGACTTGACAGTTGCCGCTGCACTGCTTTGGGGCGGCGACTGGAATCAGAGAGTAAATATCTATCGCCCAGATGAATTGGGAACGTTAGCCAAAGCTTTCAATCGAATGGCTTTGCCATTGCAAAAGTTATTTCCTAGCTGGGAAGCCAAAAATCAGGAAGCAGAAAAAGTTCGCAACGAAGCGGAAAAAGCTAGCAATGCAAAAAGCTTATTTCTGGCCAATATGAGCCAATACGGTTCAGTTAAGGCTCAAATAGTGGTAAATTAGGTATGGTGTCCAAAAATGGAGAGCAAGTAAGGTGCATCTCAAAGAATTC